>JANNDF010000196.1:0-4859 GCA_031387445.1 Planctomycetia bacterium | reverse complement strand
CGCTCCCAGCCGAACACGCTGCCCATCTCCACCGTCACCCGCTTCGTGACCGCCGGCGGGATGACCGTATCGCGGTACGCCTGGTCCTGCTCCTCGAACAACTCCCAGCACGGCAAACTCACCACCCGCACCTTCACCCCTTCGCCGGCCAACTTCTCTGCCACCTCGATGCACAACGGCACCTCCGACCCCGTGCCGATCAGGATCAGTTCCGGCGAGCCGTTGTAATCCTTCAGCACATACCCGCCCTTTCGCGTGCCTTCGGCCGGGGCAAACTGGGTGCGGTCGAGGGTGGGCAGTGCTTGCCGGGTGAGCGCCAGTACGACCGGGTGCTCGGTCTCGGTCAGTGCGATGCGGTACGCCTCGGCCGTCTCGTTCGCGTCGGCCGGCCGCACCACCTTCACGCCGGGGATGGCCCGCAGGCTGGCGAGATGTTCGACCGGTTGGTGCGTCGGGCCGTCTTCGCCTACGCCGATGCTGTCGTGGGTGAACAGGTAGAGCACCGGCACTTCGATGATCGACCCGAGGCGGATGGCCGCCCGCCCGTAGTCGCTGAAGATGAGGAAGCCGGCGGCGAAGCTGCGGAGGCCGTGCAGGGCCATGCCGTTGATGACCGCTCCCATCGCGTGTTCGCGGACGCCGAAGTGGACGTTCCGCCCGCCGGGGGTGCCGGCCTGGAAGTCGCCCGCCCCGTCGAACGTCAGCCGGCTCTTGTTCGACTTGGCCAGGTCCGCCGACCCGCCGACCATCCACGGCACCGCCTTCGCCACCGCGTTCAGCACCTTCCCGCTGCTGTCCCGCGTGGCCATCCCCTTCGCGTCGGCCGGGAAGGTGGGAAGGGACTGCTCCCACTTGGTGGGCAGGGTGCCGTTGCCGAGGGTCCTCACCAGTTCGGCCTCCTCCGGGAATGCCTTGGCGTATTCGGCGAACGTCTTGTTCCACGCCTCGCTGGCCACCTTCCCCTTCGCCCCGATGCCCGCCTGGAACTGCTCGTACACCTCGCCGGGCACCTCGAACTTGCCGTAGGTCCAACCGTAGCTCTTCTTGGCGGCCGCAATCTCGTCCTCGCCGAGCGGTTCGCCGTGCGCGTGTTCGGTGTCCTGCTTGTGCGGGGCGCCGAAGCCGATGAGCGTCTTCACGCAGATGATGGTCGGCTTGCCGGTGGTCGTCTTCGCCTGCTCGATGGCGTTCAGCACCGCCGGCAGGTCTTGCCCGTCGGCCACTTTCAAAACGTTCCACCCGTAGGCGGCGAACCGCGCGCCCACGTCTTCGGTGAACGCCAGGCTCGTCCGGCCGTCAATGGTGATGCTGTTGTCGTCGTACAGCAGGGTGAAGTTGTCCAGTTTCAGGTGCCCGGCGAGGCTGCACGCTTCACTGGCGATCCCTTCCATCAGGCAGCCGTCGCCGCAGATGGCATACACGCGGTGGGCGAACAGGTCTTCGTACCCCGGCTTGGCGTAGGTGGCCGCGATCCACTTCTGGGCGATGGCCATGCCGACCGCGTTGCCGATGCCCTGGCCGAGTGGGCCGGTGGTGGTTTCCACCCCGCTCGTCAGGTGGTGTTCCGGGTGGCCGGGGGTGACGCTGTCGAGCTGCCGGAACTTCTTGATCTCGTCGAGCGTGACCGGCTTGCGGTGCCCGTCGCCGACGACTCCGCACAGGTGGAGCGTGCTGTACAGGAGCATGGAGGCGTGCCCGTTGCTCAGCACGAAGCGGTCACGGTTCGGCCACAGCGGGTCGGCCGGGTCGTAAGTCATGGCCCGGTTGAACAGGGCGTAGGCCACCGCCGCGAGGCCCATCGGCGCGCCGGGGTGGCCGGAGTTGGCCTGCTGGACGGCGTCCATCGACAGGGTGCGAATGGCGTTCACGCACAGGAGGTCGGTCGGGCCGAAGGCGGCGGACATTGCACAGGCTCGGAAGAGAGAGGACGGACCGGGGAAGGATACGTCTGGCGTTCGGGCGGGCAACGTGACGGGCTGTGACACGTCCGCGGCGCCACCGGCGCAACCGTCACCACCGGCCTTGGCACGCTCGGACGGCGGCGCGGTGGTGGCGCCTCTGCCGGGTGCGCCACGCGGATTCCCCTGAAAAACTTGGCGAAAATGCCGCCGATCGGGGTTTTCCCCTGGAAATCACGGATAGTGACACTTAAACTGCCGCGGAGTCGTCGTTTCGGGCTGAAATTTCAGCGGTTCCGCACTGCACCCGACCGGCGACCACCGCACACCACCTGGAGACGCGATCATGGCGAAAGCGAAGCCGGCGGCCAAGGCCAAGGGCAAGAAGATGACCAAGTCGGCGTTCATCGCCCACTTGGCCGGTGACACGCTCAAGAAGTCGGACGTGTCCGCGCTGTACGAAAAGATCGTGGAGACGGTCGCCGCGCAGCTGAAGTCGAACGGCGAGTTCATCCTGCCGGGCGTGGCCAAGTTGAAGGTGAAGAAGGTAGACGCGGTGAAGGGCGGGGAGAAGAAGGTCATGCCCGCCACCGGCAAGGAGTACGTCACCAAGTCGAAGCCGGCGTCGAAGAAGGTGAAGGCGTTCGCCGTCAAGGCGCTCAAGGACGCGCTCAACTGAGCCGTCACGGACGTGGCGAGCGGCCCGCGTGAGCCGGCTGGTTCTTGAGGAGTGGCCTCCTCCGGACCAGCCCGCTTTCGCGGGTCGCTCGCCGTTGCGCGTTGACACCGTCGCCACGCCCCCCCACAATTTCGGGTGCCTCCCCCACGGACTACCCCATGCGATTCCTGATCCCAACCCTCGCCCTCCTGTTGACAACTTCGCTGTTCGCCGCCGACAAGATCAAGGTGGTCATCATCGACGGTCAGAACAACCACAACTGGAAGGCCACCACGCCGGTGCTCCAGAAGCACCTGGAAGACGCCGGCCTGTTCGAGGTGACGGTCGCCACCTCTCCCGCCCAGGGGAAGAAGGAAGAGATGGCCAAGTTCGCCCCGGCCCTCGACAAGTGTGACGTGGTGGTGAGCAACTACAACGGCGAGTCGTGGCCGAAGGAGTTCAACGACCTGCTCGACGCCCGGCTGAAAGAGGGCAAGATGGGTCTGGTCATCGTCCACGCGGCGAACAACGCGTTCGGCGGGTGGAAGGAGTACAACCAGATGATCGGCATGGGCTGGCGGGACGCCAAGTTCGGCAAGCGGCTGAAGTACGACGACGCGGGTAAGGCGGAGGTGGTGGACGCCGGCAAGGACCAGGGGTCGGGCCACCGCTACACCGGGCCGTTCACCGTGACGACCCGCGACGCCGAACACCCGGTCACGAAGGGGATGCCGAAGGAGTGGCTGCACAACAACGACGAACTGTACGACAACATGCGGGGGCCGATCGAGCACGTGAAGGTGCTGGCCACTGCCATCCCGCCGGCCGACAAGAAGGGCACCGCCGCCCACGAGCCGATGATCTGGACGGTGGACTACGGCAAGGGGCGGGTGTTCCACACGCCGATGGGCCACGACGTGAACGCCATGAAGTGCGTCGGGTTCGTCGCCACCCTGCAACGCGGCACCGAGTGGGCGGCCACCGGCAAGGTGACGCAGAAGTTGCCGGAAAACTTCCCGACCGCCGAGAAGAAGAGCGTGCTGCCCGAAAAATAGGGTGGCCGACTCTCGCCGAGAGTCGGAATCGGAGCCCGCTCTCGGCGAGAGCGGGCCACCCTATCGAGCCGACATGTCCCCCTACCTCTCCCTGATCCTGCTCCTCGCCAGCGTCGGGGCGGCGTGTGCCGTGCCCGGCGTGTTCCTGCTGTTGCGGCGGGTGGCGCTGGTGTCGGACGCCATCTCGCACGTGCTGCTGTTCGGCATCGTCGTCACCTACCTGCTGGTGAACGACCGCTCCTCGCCGCTCCTCTTCTTCGGGGCCGCCGCCAGCGGGGTGCTCACCGTCGCCCTCGTCGAACTGCTCCAGCGGACGAAACTGGTGAAAGAGGACGCCGCCATCGGGCTGGTGTTCCCGGTGCTGTTCGCGGCAGGGGCGGTGCTGCTCACGCTCTACGTGCCGAGCAAGGCCCACCTGGACACCGACGCCGTGCTCCTCGGCAACGAGGTGTTCTCGGCCTCGCCCGAAAGCACCCTGGTGTTGTTCGACGTGCCGCTCGGCCCGCGGGCGGCGTGGGTGCTCATCGGACTGTTCGTGGTGAACGCGCTCCTCGTGCTGCTGGTGTACAAAGAGTTGAAGTTGAGCACGTTCGACCCGGAGTTGGCGACGGTGTACGGGTTCGCCCCCGCGGTGCTGCACTACGGGCTGATGACCGGTGTGAGCCTGACCGCCGTGGCCGCGTTCGACGCCGTCGGGGTGGTGGTGGTGGTCGCCCTGTTCGTGGTGCCGGCGGCGACGGCCTACCTGCTGACGGATCGGCTGTCGCGGATGTTGATCCTGAGCGTGGCGTTCGCCGTCGGCGGGGCGATCGCGGGCACGCTACTCGCCGTCGTCATTGACGCGAACGTCGCCGGCACGGTGGCGGTGGTCCTCGGGCTGACCTTCGGCGTGGTGTTCCTGATCGCCCCGCGGCGCGGGCTGGTGGCACAGTTGTTAACGCGGCTCGCCCAGCGCCGCCGCTTCTTCGAGACGATGCTGACTATTCACTTGCTTCAACACGAGGGCACCCCGCAGGAGCCCGACGAGTCCGAGGTCGCGGGGTTGCACCGCCACCTGCACTGGCTGCCGGCGGACGTGCTGTCGGTTGTGAAACGGGCCGAGCGGAACGGGCTGGTGACGGACCAGAGCGGGCGGTTGAAGTTGACGCACGAGGGCAGGGCGGTGGCAACCGGAGCCTTTCGGTGAACCCCGGCAGTCATGCCGGGGGTGCTGAATACCCTAACTACCCCCGGTATGACTGCCGGGGT
>JANNDF010000117.1:0-2735 GCA_031387445.1 Planctomycetia bacterium | reverse complement strand
CCGACGCCGTGCAACGCAGTCAGACCATCGCCGACAGTGTCGATATCCAACTCGACTTCACCAAGCGCCACTTCCCGGTCTTCATCACGCCGAAGCAGATGAATCCGGACGATTACCTGCGCGAACTCTGCGTGCAAGGGGTGAAGGAGCGCTACGGCGAAGATCCGTCCCAAGCGGTGCTGGATCGCCTCGATCTCGAACTCGGCATTATCAAGAAGATGGGCTATGCCGGCTACTTCCTCATCGTCTGGGACTTCGTCCGATTCGCCCGTGAACAGGGCATCCCATCGACCGCGCGGGGTTCCGGCTGCGGGGCCATCGTGGCGTACGTGCTCTACATGAGCCACGTTTGCCCGCTCGAGTACGACTTGCTCTTCGAGCGGTTCCTCGACAAGAGCCGCAAGGAGCCGCCGGACATCGACATCGACTTCGACCAGGAGCGGCGGGAAGAAGTCATTCAGTACGTGAAGAACAAGTACGGCCACAAGAGCGTGGCGCAGATCGGCACGTTCGGCACGCTCGGGGCGAAGGCGGCGCTGAAGGACGTGGGCCGCGTGCTCAGCATCCCGCTCGAGCGGGTCAACTTCATGTGCAAGCTGGTGCCGATGAAGGGGGCCATCTCGCTGGAATTGAAGGACGCGATGGGCGTGCCCGACTTCAAGCGGGAGTACGACACCGACCCGACCGCCCGCCACTGGATCGACGTGGCGATGAAGCTGGAGGGCATGAACCGCAACGTGGGCACGCACGCCGCCGGCGTGGTGATCGCCAGCGGGGACATCACCGATTACGTGCCGGTGCAGCGGGTGATGCAGAAGATCACCACCGACGACGGCGAGAAGGTGGCCGGCGAGGTGGTCGTCACGACGCAGTGGGAGATGGGCATCGTCGAGAAGGTGGGCATGCTGAAGATGGACTTCCTCGGCCTCCGCAACCTGACGATGCTCGACAACACGGTGAAGTTGATCAAGAAGACCCGCGGCCTCGACGTCGTGCCGGAGGCACTGCCGCTCGACGACGAGCAGACGTACAAGCTGCTCCAGAAGGGGGACGCGAAGGGCGTGTTCCAACTGGAAAGCGACGGCATGCGGCGGCTGCTGATGGCGATGAAGCCGGACAACATCCGCGACCTGATCGCCGTGCTCGCACTGTACCGCCCCGGCCCGCTCGAGAGCGGGATGGTGGAGAGCTACGTGAACCGCAAGCACGGCAAGGAGATCGCGACGTACGAGCACCCCGTGCTGGAAGAGGTACTCGCTGAGACTTACGGGGTGATCACGTACCAAGAACAGATCATGCGGATCTTGAACAAGCTCGGCGGGATCGAACTGAGCAAGAGTTACGCGGTCATCAAGGCGATCAGCAAGAAGATCCCGGACAAGATCGAGGCCGGCCGGGCCGACTGGATGAAGGGGTGTGCCGACCGCGGGGTGAGCCCCGAAGTGGCGACGGACATCTTCGAGAAGATCGTCTTCTTCGCGGGTTACGGGTTCAACAAATCACACACGGCGGCGTATGCCCAGATCGGCTACCAGACGGCGTACCTGAAGACGCACTACACGGCCGAGTTCATGGCCGCCCTGCTGTCGTCCGAGATCGACGAGGGGAACAAGCGCGACCTGATGGTCGAGCACATCGCCGACGCCCGCCGGCTGGGTGTGGACGTGGAAGCCCCGAACGTGAACAAAGGGCAGCCCGACTTCGACGTGGTGAACGGCAAGATCGTGTTCGGCCTGACCGCCCTCAAGGGGCTGGGCCGCGGGGCCGCCGAAGAGGTGGTGAAGGCCCGCGAGAAGGGCGGGGCGTACCGCGACCTGTTCGACTTCTGCGACCGCGTGGACCTGCGAACCGTGAAGACTGTGCAGATCGAGAAGCTGATCAAGGGCGGGGCGATGGACTGCTTCGGCAAGGACAAGCGGAACGCCATGCTTCACGCCCTGCCGCGGGCGGTGGCGGCGGCCGAAGAGAAGGTGGTGGACAAGCGCCGCGGGCAGAAGAGCCTGGCCGACCTGTTCGGCGGCGACGACGGCGACGGCGGCGGGGGCAACGGGCTGGGGTTCGCCGAAGGGCTGCCGGACATCCCCGAGTGGCCCGACCTGGAGAAGCTGAAGTTCGAGAAGGAGGTGCTCGACTTCTACATGAGTTCGCACCCGCTCGCTCAGTACGACGAACAGTTGCGGCGGTTCCGCAGCGCCGACGCCGTGCAGTGCGCCAAGATGAAAGCCGGCACCGAGGTGCGACTCGCCGGCATGGTGATCGAGGTGATCCCGAAGCTAGTGAGCAAGGGCAAGAACGCCGGCAACCGCTGGGCCATCGTGCGGATCGAGGACTTCAGCGGGGCGGTCAAGTGCATCCTGTGGTCGGACCAGTTCCAGCGATTCGGCGACCTGGTGAAGGCGGATGCGATCTTGCTGTTCGACGGCAAGGTGGAGTGGCGGGAAGGGTCGGGCGAGCCGGACGTGATCGTGGACAAGGTGATGACGATGGACGAGGCGAAGGCCGACCTGACACGCGGGCTGGTGCTGCGGATGAAGTACCGCACCGACGACGACGGGCGGCAGACGTTCGACAGCGTGGGGAAGATCCTGAAGAAGGCGAGGGGGGCGTGCCCGGTGTACCTGACGGTGAGCGACGCCGGCGGGCGGGCGGCGCAGTTCAAGTTGAGCCAGGACTTCTTCGTCAACCCGACGCAGGTGGCCGTCGAGCAGTTGGAAATGATCCTCGGCCCGGGGTCG
>JANNDF010000116.1:0-4919 GCA_031387445.1 Planctomycetia bacterium | reverse complement strand
ACCCCGGCGATCATCAGCGCCAGCAGCTTCATCTCCTTGTTCAGCGGCAGCAGGTTCTGCTGGCTGAGCGCGAGCAGGATGAGGCAAGTGAGCAGCAGGGTGGCCACTGTCATGCCCGAGATGGGGTTGCTCGACGACCCGATCTCCCCGGTCAGGCGGCTACTCACCGTGACGAACAGGAAGCCGAACAGCAGGATCATGATCGCCCCGGCCACCCCGCCCAGGTTGTACCCCAGGCCGAGCACCGGGCCGGCCGCCACCATCGCCCCCACCATGCCCAGGCTGCCGAACACCACCACCCAGATGGGCAAATCCCGCTCGGTGCGGGGCACCGGCCCGCCACCCGCGGTGCCGTTCTTCCTCCCCCCGAACAGGTCCTTGAGCCCGCCGAACAGCGACCCGACGATGGTCGGCAGCGCCTTCAACATGCTGATGATGCCGCCGGCCGCCACCGCCCCCGCCCCGATGTACAGGATGTAGTTCCCCCGCACCTCCTTCTCGCTCATGTTCTTGATCAGCCCGTGGTCAACCACCGTCCCGGCGGCCCCGGTGACGGCCGCCCGCGGTTCGCTCACCTCCACTTTCGCCTTCGCCGGGGTGATGTAAGTGCTCTGGTTCTCGCCGAAGGTGCTGATGATGGGGCCGATGATCAGGTACGCCAGCACACCGCCGGCCACCATGACGCCGGCGATCTTCGGCCCGATGATGTACCCCACCCCCAACAGCGGGGCGGACATCTCCGACGACAGGCTCGCCCCCTTCAGCCCCACCGCCTGCCCGCCGACGGTCCCCGACAGGGCCACCTTGGCCGTGTCCTTGAGCAGCAAGAACCCCTGGACGACGAACTGGAAGATGAACCCGATCACCAGCCCGACGACGAGCGTGCCGGCGGTGCTGCCACCCTTCTCGCCCGCCTTCAGCACGTCCGCGCACGCCGTCCCTTCCGGGTACTTCAGCTCGCCGTGCTTGTTCACGATGAACGCCCGCCGCAGGGGGATCATCATCAGGATGCCGAGCAGCCCGCCGAACACGCCCACCGTCATCACCTTCACCGCGTCGATGTCGAACCCCATCACCAGCAGGGCCGGCATGACCAGCCCGACGCCGAACGCGATGCTCTCGCCGGCGCTGCCGGCCGTCTGCACGATGTTGTTCTCCAGCACCGTGCGGTTCCGCTGGCGGAACACCTTGGAGATGACGCGGAACAGGGCGAAGGCCAGCACCGCCACCGGGATGCTCGCCGACACCGTCAGCCCGACCTTCAGCACCAGGTACACGCTACTCGCGCCGAACAGGATGCCGAGCAGCGAGCCGACGATGATCGGGGTGATGGTGAACTCGGGCGGCGACTGACTGGCCGGCACGAACGGCTGGAACGGCGGCGGGCCGTCGGGCGACGGCGACGGGGGCGTATCGGGCGACGACATGTCGGCCTCGGCGAATCGGGTGGGTCGAGAGGTGAGAACTAACGTGGACCGTGCGGCGGTGAACGGCAAGGGCGGGTGAGTGTTCTGCTCGCTCCGCGAGCGGGTTTGGCCCGACCGCTCGCGGAGCGAGCAGAGCACGTTCGCCACCCGGCAACCGGCGGTTTTCCGTTGCCCGCCCTGCCGCGGTCGGGATATCGTCTACACACCTCCCCCACTCGGTGCCCACATGCATCCGCCCGTCTCCCGTCGCGGCTTCCTGGCGTCCGCCGCCGCCACCCTCGCCATCCCCGCCGTCGCCAAGCCCGACGAGCCGAAGGCGAAGGACGAACCCGTCGCCTTCTTCGTCGTCGGCGACACGCACTTCCTGGCCGACAAGGACGACACGGCCAAACTCGACAAGCGATCCGGCCCGGTGTGCGGCCGGCTGGTGGACGTGCTGAACAAGCTGCCCGGCGAAGACATCCCGAAGGAAGCCGGCGGCGGCAAGGTGCTCGCCCCGCGGGGTGTCGTTCACGTGGGCGACTGCATCGACACCGGCGACAAGGCGAACGAGAAGGCACAGGCGACCGAGTGGGCGGCGTTCACCGACGCCTACGGGCTGACCGGCAAGGACGGCAAGCTGAAACTGCCCGTGTACGAGGTGTACGGCAACCACGACTGCCCGAAAGGCGACGGGCTGGTGGTGAAGAAGATCATCGACCGCAACAAGACGCGGCCGGGCGTGAACAACGTGTCGAAGAACGGCCTGCACTACTCGTGGGACTGGGGTGGCGTTCACTTCATCAACCTCGGCATCGTCGTCGGGCAGGCGGCGGACGTGAAGCGGAAGCGGCGGTATCCCCCGCTCGACAGCCTGGAATTCCTGGTGAGCGACCTGAAAGACAAGGTGGGCACGAGCGGCAAGCCGGTCGTCATCACGCACCACGTGGACGTGCTGCGGTACGCCCAACCGCTGCCGGTGGACGACAAGAAGGCCGAGGGCCTGGAGTGGGATCCGGCCGACGTGAAGGGCTTCCACGACGCCCTGAAGGGGTACAGCGTGGCCGCCATCCTGTACGGGCACACGCACACGCGAAACGTGTTCCGCTGGGACGGCACCACCAGCAAGGCGGCGAAGGACGGCGTGCCGACGTTCAACGTGGACAACGGCAGCCACTTCCAGTTCAAGCCGCAGGCGTTCTTCTACTTCGAGGTGCGGGCGGGCGAGACGACGGTGCGGGAGTACGCCACCACGGATGCGTGGGAGACCGGGGCGTGGACCCCGCAGGTGTGGACGGCAAAACCGACCGGCTGACATTTTTTCGCGCGTGCTGCGCCTTTCGCGGGCGGATCACGCTGAGTGGGCGGAGGGCCACACGATGACCGAACTCGACCTGTTCGTCGCCGCCATCGCCACCCCCGACCCGGTCGCGCGGACCGCACTGCTCGACCACGAGTGTGCGGGCAACCCCGCCCTGCGGGCGCGGCTGGATAAACTGCTCGCCGCCCACTTCGCCGCCAACCCGCTGCTCGACCCGCCCGACGCCGACGGCACCGTCACCCACTCGCAGGACAACGCCACGTTCGTGCCCGACGCGATGCCGGCGACGGTGGACCGCCCCGGCAAGGACGAACACGTCGGGGCGACTCTCGGCGGCAAGTACAAGCTGATCGAAGAGATCGGCGAGGGGGGCATGGGCAGCGTGTTCATGGCCCAGCAGACGGAGCCGGTCAAGCGGGCCGTCGCCGTGAAGGTCATCAAGGCCGGCATGGACACGAAGGCGGTGCTGGCGCGGTTCGAGGCCGAGCGGCAGGCGCTGGCGATGATGGACCACCCGAACATCGCGCGGGTGTTGGACGCCGGCACCACGGAATCCGGGCGGCCGTACTTCGTCATGGAGTTGGTGAAGGGAGTGCCGATCACGCAGTTCTGCGATGCGCGAAAGCTGACGCCGAAGCAGCGGCTGGAGCTGTTCGTGCCGGTGTGCAACGCCATCCAGCACGCCCACCAGAAGGGCGTCATCCACCGCGACATCAAGCCGAGTAACGTGATGGTGGCCCTGTACGACGACAAGCCGGTGCCGAAGGTGATCGACTTCGGCGTCGCGAAGGCGGCCGGCCAATCGCTGACCGACAAGACGCTGATGACCGGCTTCGGGGCGGTGGTCGGCACGCCGGAGTACATGTCGCCGGAGCAGGCCAACCTGAACAACCTGGACATCGACACGCGGAGTGACGTGTACTCGCTCGGCGTGTTGCTCTACGAACTGCTGACGGGCAGCACGCCGGTGGACCGCAAGTCCCTCGGCAAGGCGGCGTTGCTGGAAGTGCTGCGAATCGTGCGCGAGGTGGAGGCGCCGCGTCCGAGCGCGAAGCTGAGCACGATCGACACGCTGCCGAGCGTGGCCGCGAACCGCGGGACGGAGCCGGCGAAGCTCTCGAAACTGATGAAGGGTGAGTTGGATTGGGTGCTCCTGAAGGCGCTGGAGAAAGACCGCACCCGCCGCTACGACACCGCCAACGGGCTGGCGCGCGACATCCAGCGGTATCTGGCCGACGAGATCGTCGAAGCTCGTCCGCCGAGCGCGGGGTATCGGCTGAGGAAGTTCGTCCGCCGACACAAGGGGCAGGTGATCGCGGCGGGATTGGTGCTGGTGGCGCTGGGCGTGGGGTTCGTCACGACGGTCCACCAGATGAGCCGGGCACAGGTGGCCGAGAAGGCGGCGTGGGAGAACGCCCGTCAGGAGCAGAAACGACGTGCGGAAGCGGAGATAGCCGAAGCAGACGCACAAGAACAGCGGCGGCTGGCCGAGGCGAAGGAGGCGGAGGCGAACGCGGTCGTGGCATTCTTCGAGAACAAGGTGTTCGCGGCGGCCCGGCCGGAGGGAGAGGGCGGCGGACTGGGGCACGCGGTGAGCCTGCGCGACGCCATCGTGGCCAGCCTGCCGGCGCTCGGGAAGGACTTCGCCGATCAACCGCTCGTCGAGGCCCGGTTGCGGAATACCCTGGGCATTACGTTCCGCAATCTCGCCGAGTACGAGCAAGCACGAGAACAGGATGAGCAATCGCGGGCCTTGTTCGCGCGTCACCGAGGCCCGGACCATCCCGACACACTGTCGTGCATGCACAACCTGGCCAACAGTTACGCGGCCTTGAACCGCCCCGCCGACGCTCTCAAGCTGCGTGAGGAAGTGCTGGAGATTCGCAAGCGGGTGCTGCCCAAGGACCATCCCGACACGCTCAAGAGCAGGGGCAACCTGGCCAACAGTTACGCGGCCTTGAACCGCCCCGCCGAGGCGTTGAAGCTGCGTGAGGAAGTGCTGGAGATTCAGAAGCGGGTGCTGCCCAAGGACCATCCCGACACGCTCAGCAGCATGCACATCCTGGCCAGCAACTACGAGACCCTGAACCGCCCCGCCGAGGCGTTGAAGCTGAATGAGGAAGTGCTGGAGATTCGCAAGCGGGTGCTGCCCAAGGATCATCCCGTCACGCTGTCGAGCATGCACAACCTGG
>JANNDF010000113.1:0-7895 GCA_031387445.1 Planctomycetia bacterium | reverse complement strand
CCGAGGTGGCCCTACTCACCCGACATCCTTAAGGGCTTGGTTCAGTGGGTCGATGTACGCGACCATGAACAACCGGATGATTAGCACAACTAGCAGGATGCCGATGGCCGCGTACACCAGTCCGCCGAAGATCATGGCGAGAAGTTTGATTCGGCGGAGGCCTTCCTCGCGGTACTGCTCGGCCGCCCGCCCCATGACCTCGCTGATCTGCCCGCTCTCCTCGCCGATCTGCACCTGATCCAAGAACTCGTCGGGGAACAACGGCCCGCCGATGGCGGTCAGCGCCTTGGCGATCTTCTTCCCCTTCCGCACGATCATCGCGGTCGGTTCGGCGTGCTTCAAGTAGGCGGTGTTGGCCGTCGCCTGGAAGCTGCTGAACACGGCTTTGTCCGCCCGCATGCCAGCTTCGTGCGTCATGCCCAGGGCCAGGCTGAACCGCTGGAGGGCGAATGAGCGGTACGCCGCCTGGAGGCCGGGGATACGGATGCCCACCGCCTCCACCTTGCCCTTCAGGTCGTCGTTGTCTCGCCCGATGAGGTACAGAAAGGCCACCACCGCAGCGAACCCGTACCCAATCCCGGCCACAATCAGCCCACCGGCCGCCCCGAACTTGCCAAGTCCGAACGGGTCGATTCGAGTCTTGGGGTCATCACTCAGCAGGGCGAGTACCGTCGTCAGGATGGCGATCACCAGCACCGCCGACACATAGACGAACCCCGGCCACATGAGCGCCTGGAGAAACCGCTTGCGGGCCTCCTGCTGTGCCTCGAAGTACCGCTCCAGTTCCTCGAACACCTCGGCCAATTTGCCGGCCGACTCGCCTACCGCCACCATCTCCACGAACAGCTTGGGGAACTTCGCCCGGTGGTCCTTGAGCGAGTCGGCGAACGAGTGGCCGTCCTTCATGCTGTCGGACAGTTTGGCGGCGAGCGGGCGGACGGGGGCGGGGCCGGACTTGGCCTGCTGGCGAAGAACTTTGACGGGCGACAGGCCGGCGGACAGGCCGTACCGCAGGGCGCGGCACCACTGGACGAGCGCGGGCAAGGAAACGCGGGAGGAGAACATGGTGTCCGTCTTGGTGAACCCCGGCAGTCATGCCGGGGGTGGTCTCCACACAAGCACCCCCGGCATGACTGCCGGGGTTCACCGGATCGGCGTTACGCGATCAGCGGGTATCGCCCGTTCGCCTGCGGCTGGGCGACCGGGGCGTTGCCGCGGTAGATGCGGTCGATCCGCTCGCGGGTGAGGCCGAGCACCTTGTCGAACCGGCTCAACTTCAGCCCGTCGATGCCGGTGTCCAGGCTGCCCATGTGCTTCAGCATGGCGATGTCCTGGCGGATCTCGCGGTCCACCTCCATGCGGAACAGCGGCTTGGCCAGTTTCAGCCCGCCCACCTTGCCGGGGTATTTGCTCTTGGCGTACACGAACGACGTGACGGCCGTCCGCGTGTCGTCGATGGGGTGGAAGAAGATGTACAGCCGCCAGCGGATCATGCTCTCGCGGCCACCGTCCGGGCTGGTCCACCAGTGGTCGAACACGCTGTACACGGGCGAGAAGTGGGTGGTCCAGTCGTCGTGGAACAGGTCGCCGTCGCGGATGCCGAGCAGCCAGGCGAACGGGCGGAACAGCCGCTTGGTCGGGCCGACGTTGATCACCCGCACGCTGTCGTCGGTCGTCTCGAACCGCACCCGCACCTCGTGCATGCGGTCCAGATCGTACCCGAACGTGTCGTGGACCGTGCCGCTGTGCTCGATCTCATTGAAGTTGTCGAGCGTCAGTTCCAGGGGCGCCGGGCACTCGTGGCGGAAGGTGCCGAGTGAGTAGTAGTTGTCCTTGTTCAGCACGGGGAACACCGGGTTCGCGTGCTTGCTCTTGAGCCAGATGTACCCGTGCTCCTCACGGGTGTCGAACGCCTCGGTGCAGGTGGTCATCTTCGGCGTACTCGGGCTTTCCCCGTTCCCGCACGCGTCGAACTGCCAGCCGTGGTACTTGCACTCGATCTTCTCACCCACCACCTTGCCGTAGCTCAGCTTCAGCCGGCGGTGCGGGCACACGTCGTCCACGGCCGCCGCCTGCCCGGACGCGGTGCGGTACAGGCAGATCAGTTTCCCAGCCACCTGCACCCCGACCGTCGTCCCCTTCTTCAGGTCACGACTCGGGTGAACCGGGTGCCAGTGGTCGAGCATCCCCATTGAAACAGCGCTCCGCGTACGTCGTCCCACATCAGGCTATCGACCGGTCGATGCGTCGGCCTTCCGGAATTCTACCCAGACTCCCACCACCGACCCCCTGTGCCCCGCCCGCTTTTCGGTCAGCGGGGGGGCCGGCGGTCCCGGTGTCGGTTACTCCCCCAGGTACGCCGCCCGGATGCGGGCGTCGTTCAAGAGCACGCTCGCCTTGTCGGTCAGCGTCACTCGGCCGGTTTCGAGCACATACCCGCGGTGGGCCACCTTCAGCGCCATGCGGGCGTTCTGCTCCACCAGCAACACCGACATGCCCTTTTTGTTCAAGTCGCGGATCACGTCGAAGATTTGCGTGACGATCTGTGGGGCGAGGCCGAGCGACGGCTCGTCGAGCAGCAGCAACTTCGGACGCGACATCAGGGCACGGGCGATGGCGAGCATCTGTTGCTGCCCGCCGGAGAGCAGCCCGCCGGCCTGGTTCTTCCGTTCCCGCAGGATGGGGAACATGTTGAACATCTTTTCCAGGTCGTCAGCGATGCCCGGCTTGTCGGAGCGGGTGAACGCCCCCATCTGCAAGTTTTCCAACACCGTCAGCCGGGGGAAAATCTTGCGGCCTTCGGGCGACTGGGCCATGCCCAAACTCACCACCCGGTGCGCCGGCGTGCGGGTCAGGTCGTGGCCGTCGAACCGCACCTGCCCGGCGCGGGCGCGGACCGCCCCGGAGATGGTCAGCAGGGTGGTGGTCTTGCCCGCCCCGTTCGCCCCGATCATGGCGACGATCTCGCCGGCGTCCACGCTCAGGGCGATGTCGTGCAGCACGTCAATCGGCCCGTACCCGGAGCGGAGGCGGTCCACGGTCAGCAAAGGTGGCATGTGTGGTTCCTTCAAAACGGCCCGCAGATGAAGCCAGGATTTCAGCGCAAATGAAGTCAGGATCAGTGGAGTAATTATCTCAGTTCTGATCCTGCCTTCATCTGCGTCTGTTCTGCGTCATCAGCGGGCCATTCCTATTCTTCGTCCTTCCCTAAATACGCCTCGATCACCTTCGGGTCGCGTTTCACCTGCTCGGGCGGGCCTTCGGCGATCTTCACCCCGTAGTCCAGCACCGCCACGCGGTCGGAAATCTGCATCACCAGGTCCATGTGGTGCTCGATCAGCACCACGGTGATGCCGCGGTCGCGGATGCGGCGGATGAGGGCGGTGAGGGCGTTCGTCTCGCTCTCGTTCATGCCGGCGGCCGGTTCGTCGAGCAGCAGCAGCAGCGGGTCCGACGCGATGGCCCGGGCAATCTCCAACCGCCGCTGGTCGCCGTACGGCAGGTTCTTCGCCAGTTGCCCGCTCTTCCCGGTCAGGCCAACGAACTTGAGCAGTTCAATCGCGGTCTTCTCAGCGGTCACTTCCTCCCGCCGCAGGCCGGGCAACCGGAGGGCCATGGCGAACACGTTGCGGGACATGGTGCGGTCCATGCCGACCAGCACGTTCTCCAGCACGGTCATGTTCTGGAACAGGCGGATGTTCTGGAAGGTGCGTGCCACCCGGCCGGCGGCGATGCCGTCGGGCGTGCGGCGCGACTGGCTCCACACGACGAACGCCCCGAGGGTGCCGAGCACCAGCCCGCCGGCGGTCCAGTACAGCATCTTCGAGCCGAGGCCGTCCGTCTCAGTCAGGTACTTGCCTGCGGCGGCGAACGACTTGCCCACGTCGAACCCGTCTTCCTTCTTCGGGTACGGCTCGCGGACGCTGGCCGTCCAGAACTTCTCCGGGTTGGTGGAGATGAGCCACGCCAGAGCGGCCACCACCAGCCCGGTGAGCAGGCAGCCGAGCATCACCATCGGGGTGAGCTTTTTCGCCCGGTCGTCGCCGCCGAAATGCACCTGGCCGGTGGTCGGGTGGTACAGGCCGGTGATGACGTTGAACACCGTCGTCTTGCCCGCCCCGTTCGGCCCGATGACGCTGAAGATCTGCCCCTTCTGCACGTCGAACGACAGGTCGGACACGGCGGTGATACCGCCGAACCGCATGGTCACGCCGCTCACGCTGAGTACGGATTCGCTCACGCCTTCCCCCCTTTGCGGCCGTCCAACTGCTCCACTTCGCCGGTGGTGCGTGCCATCGTGATCGGGTCCACGCCGCCGCTCACCACCTCGTCCGGGTGCAACTCGTGCTTCACCCGGTTGGACGGGAACAGCCCCTCCGGGCGGAACCGCATCATCAGGATGAGCGCGATCCCGAACACGGCCAGCCGCCAGCCGGTGAAGCTGAGGCAGATGCGGCCCCCGGCGTTCGGGAACCACTCCTGGATTTTCGAGTCGATGACCGGGGTGAGGATGTTGTCGAACCCGACCAGCAGCACCACGCCGAGGAGCGCCCCCAGTCGGCTGCCCAGCCCGCCCACAATCAGGCAGCAGACCATGAAGATGCTGCGGTTGAAGTCGTAGGCGTTCGGGTCGGCGGTGCTGGTCAGGCGGGTGGCGTAGAGTGCCCCGGCCATGCCCGCCAGCCCCGCCCCGAGGGCGAACGCGGCCAGCTTCAGCTTGCTCGGGTTCAGCCCCATGCAGTTGGCGGCCAGTTCGTCTTCGCGGAGGGCGATCCACGCGCGGCCCAGGCGGGAGCGTTCCAGGTTCCGCAACAGCAGGGCGGCGGCGATCAGAATGCCGAGGGTGAGGTAGTAGAACGGGCGGTAGTCGTCGGTCCAGAAGGCGTCGTTCGTGGGCGGGTTGATGGGCGACAGCCCCCGCGAGCCGCCGGTGATCCCTTCCAGGTTCTTCAAGGTGAATTTGGTCACCTCGCCGAAGCCGAGTGTGACGAGGGCCAGGTAGTCGCCCCGCAGTCGCAGGGTGGGGGCACCGAGCAGCAACCCGACCACGGCGGCGGCGAGGGTGGACAGGACGAGCACCACCGGGAACGGCCAGCCGAACGCGTACGCGGCGGTGGACAGGATGCCGGCCACGTACGCGCCGACGGCGAAGAAGGCGGCGATGCCCAGGTGGAGTAGCCCGGTGTACCCGACGACCACGTTCAGCCCGTAGGCGAGCAGGGCGAAGATGAACACGAGCGGCAGTTGCTCGCCGAGCGACCGCCCGGTGGCGGCGAACAGCCCCCGCTCGAAGATGGGGAACAGCGGGTACAGCAGCAGCGCGAGGAAGATGGCCCCCTCCCAACTGACGCCGAACGGTTTGCGAGCCGGGGTCACGGGCGCGTTCTCCGGGAATCACCTGTTCATGTAGTGGGGCCGGCGTCCCGCCGGTCTTCCCACACCGGCCGGCGGGACGCCGGCCCCACCAAACCAGCCGCCACCACCCTCACACCTTCTCCCGCACGGGCGAGCCGAGCAGGCCGGTCGGGCGGAACACCAGGATCACGATCAAAATCCCGAAGATGAGTGCCCCGGTCCACGACTCGCCGACGTAGGCACTCCCGTAGTACCGCACCAGCCCGATGATCAGCCCGCCGAGCACCGCCCCCGGAATCCGCCCGATGCCGCCGAGCACCGCGGCGGTAAAGGCGTACAGCCCGTTCTGGAAGCCCATCGTGTAGCTGATGGTGCCCACATCCAGGGCGAACACCACTGCCCCGGCCCCAGCCAGCGCCCCGCCGATGGCGAACGTGATGCCGATCACCCCGTTCGTGTTGATGCCCATCAACCGGGCGGCGGTCGGGTTCTGGGCCGTCGCCCGCATCGCCTTGCCCAGCCGGGTGTACTGCACGAACAGCGTCAGGCCGATCATGAGCGGGATCGTCACCCCGAACACCATCGCGTTCTTGGCGGTGAACCGCAGGCCGGCGTCGGCCGGCAGCAGGTTGTCGTCGGACACCAACTTGGGGAAGTTCACGTCCTGGGCACCGCCCCAGAACAGACCGACGTTCATGAGGACGAAGCTGACGCCGATGGCCGACACGAGCGGGGCCAACTTGGGGGCGGTTCGCAGCGGCTTGTAGACCAGGAAGTCGATGCCGAAGTTGATCGCCCCGCAGAACGGCATGGCGAACAGGATACACCCGCCGATCATCAGCACCTTCACCCACACGCCGAACTCGTCCGGCTTGAACCGGCCGTCGAACCCCAGCCCCTCCAACCCGCACGCCACCAGCAGGGTGAGGGCGAGGAAGCCGCCGAGCATGAACACGTCGCCGTGGGCGAAGTTGATCAGTTCGACGATGCCGTACACCATCGTGTACCCGAGGGCGATGAGGGCGATGAGCGCCCCGAACGCCAGCCCGTCGACCGTCTGCTGGAGGAAGGCGGCCCAGAAGGTGGGTTCGGCGGCGAAAATCACGGCAGGCTCCGGGCGTTGTTACTTCAGTTCCAGCTTCTTCACGAACTCGAACTTCCCGTCCTTCACCACGTTCACGCTCATCGTCTTGCTGTCGGTGTCGCCGTTCTCGTCGAACGACCAGACGCCGATGGTGCCGACGAACTTGGAGGTGGCCAGCCCGGCCACCCGCACGGCGTCGCGGTCCTTCTTGCCGGCCCGCTTGAGGGCGTCGAGGGCCACCAGCCCGCACTCGTACCCGTAGGCGGCGTAGGCTTCGGTCGGCGGTTTGCCGTAGAAGGCGGTGAAGTTCTTCACGAACTCCGGCCCGCGGCCGTCCTTCAACTCGGAGATGGGCAGCCCGCCGAAGGTGGCGTAGAACTTGGCCGTCTCGAACGCCTCCTTGCCGACCGACTCGATCATGGCCGTCTCGTACGTGCCGTCCGGCCCCATCATCGGGCACCGCAGCCCCACGGCGATCATGTCCTTGAACAGTTGCCCGGCTTTCGTCTGGGTGGTGCCGCCGAAGTAGATCAGGTCCGGGCTGGTGTCCTTGATCTTCTGGAGCAGCGGCTTGAACTCCTGCTGCTTGCTGTCGATACTCTCGTGCCCGAGCACCTTGATGCCGAACTTGTCCTTGCACGTCTTGTCGAACAGGTCGGCCACCCCCTTGCCGTACACCTCGTTGTCGTCGAGCACGTACACCTGCTTGGCGTTCAGGTCGTGCGCCCACTGGGCGGCCACGGCACCCTGAACGTCGTCAGTCGGCACCACGCGGGTGTAGTTCACCTTCGGGACGCCGTGCTCGTCTTTGCTCGGCCGGTAGCAGTTCGGCTCGTGGCGGTCGCCCCAACCCGGCTTGGTGAGCGCCGGGGCGGTGTTGGCCGGTGAGATCATGAGCACGTTCGCCGTGTTCAGGATCGGCATGCTCACCTTCGCCGCCCCGGAGTTGTACGTGCCGATGTACGCCATCACGTCCGGGTCGGACCGCGCCTGGTTGGCGTTGGCGATCTCCTGCTCGATGGTCCAGTTGCCGGCGCTGGCGGTGGCGTCATCTAGGTCGAGGTATTCCAGCTTGTACGTCATGCCGTCGGCGAGGGTGATCTTGTGGTCCACCTCGTGCAGGGCCAGCTTGATGCCCTGCACGATGGAGTCCGTCTGCCCGCGGGCACTCCCCGACCGCGGCAGGCTGGACGCGATCTTGATCACGTCCGGTTTGCCCTTCGGTTTGGAGTTGTCAGTCAGAAACAACCCGGCGATGCCGACCGCCGCGAACGCGGCGACGAGCACCAGCGGCAGTGTGATGCGGAAGGGCATGGGGTGACTAGCGACGGCCGGAGAGGAGTTGGGCGAAATGGTACGGCCGGCATCGGGGGCCGTCAACGACCGAATCGGAATGGGCGCGAGACCTCACCAAGTTGGGGCGTTCAGCCGATGAATCACGTGTCATCGCCGGGGG
>JANNDF010000096.1:0-2131 GCA_031387445.1 Planctomycetia bacterium | reverse complement strand
GGGCGAGGGTGGCACCGGGGCGATCCGTCAGCGGGATGCGACCGCGGAGGATGCGCTTCTGCAACGCCGGCGGGAACCCGCCGGGCGGCTGGCCGAGCTTGCCCTCGAAGAACTCGACCACCGACTCGGGGAACGCCAGTTCGCGGCTGGTGTCCATCACGTCGGCGGGGGTCAAGTTGTTGGCGAGAAGGAAGAGCGTCATGTCGCCGACGACTTTGCTCGTCGGCGTCACCTTCACGATGTCGCCGAACAACTGGTTCACCTCGGCGAACTTGCGGCCGACCTCGTTCCAGCGGTCGCCCAGGCCGAGGCTCTTGGCTTGAACGAACAGGTTGGCGTACTGCCCGCCGGGCATCTCGTGCAGATAAACTTCCGCACTGCTGGAAAGCTGCCCCGTCTCGAACGGGCGGTAGAAGGTGCGGACCTTGTCCCAGTAGTTCGCGGTCTCTTGCAGTTGGTCGAAGTCGAGGCCGGTGTCGCGGTCGGTGAACCGCATGGCTTCCACCAGCGCGTTCAGGCTCGGCTGGGCGGTGATGCCGCTCATCGGGGCGAACGCACAGTCCACGATGTCCACGCCTTCGTCGGCGGCGAGCAGGTACGACGCCAGTTGCCCGCCGGCGGTGTCGTGCGTGTGGAAGTGAATCGGTACGTCGATCTCCTGCCGGAGTGCCCGCACCAGCTTCTTCGCCGCCGGCGGCTTGAGCAGCCCGGCCATATCCTTGATCGCCAGGAAGTGCGTGCCCCGCTTCACCAACTCTTTGGCGAGGTCCACGAAATACTTCAGCGTGTACTTGTCCCGCTTCGGGTCGAGGATGTCGCCGCTGTAGCAGATGGCCGCTTCGCAGATGGCGTCGGTCTTCCGCACCGCGTCGATGGCGAGGGTCAAGTTCGGCAGCCAGTTGTTCGCGTCGAAGATGCGGAACACGTCCATGCCGTTCGCGGCGGCCTCCTTCACGAAGCCGTACACCACGTTGTCCGGGTAGTTCGTGTACCCGACGGCACTCGCGCTCCGCAGCAGCATTTGAAAGAGGATGTTCGGCACCCGCTGCCGCAGTTCGGTCAGCCGCTCCCACGGGTCTTCTTTCAAAAATCGCATCGCGGTGTCGAACGTCGCCCCGCCCCAGTTCTCGATGCTGAACAGTCCGGCGTGGTGCTCGGCGTACCGCGGGGCGACGTGCAGCAGGTCGTAGGTCCGCATCCGCGTGGCGAGCAAACTCTGGTGCGCGTCCCGCATGGTGGTGTCGGTCACGAACAGCCGCTTCTGTTCGCGCACCCACTTGGCGAAGCCGTCCGCCCCGAGCTTCTTGAAGATGTCCCGAGTGCCTTCGGGGCTGGTGTGTTCCTTGCCGTCGGCCCACGCGGTCGGCGTCTCGCCAGTGCCGACCGCCGGCCGCGATTTGCCCTTCACCTCGGCGTTGCCGTTCACGATCACGTCGGCCAAGTACGACAGCAGCTTGGTGGCGCGGTCCTGCCGGGTGTTCGGCTTGAACAGTTCCGGCGTCTCGTCGAGGAACCGCGTGGTCACGCCCCCGTCGAGGAACTCCGGGTGCAGGATCAGGTTGAGCAGGAACGGGATGTTCGTCTTCACCCCGCGGATGCGGAACTCTTGCAGGCTGCGTTCCATCTTGCGGGCGGCGTCCACGAACCGCAGCCCGCCGGCCGTCACCTTCACCAGCATGGAGTCGTAGAAGGGGGTGATGACGGCCCCGTTGAACGCGGTGCCGGCGTCCAATCGAATGCCCGGCCCGCCGCTCGAACGGTACGCGCTCAGCCGGCCGTAGTCGGGCACGAACCCGTTGGCCGGGTCTTCGGTCGTCACCCGGCACTGGATGGCGTAGCCGTTGGTGCGAATGGCCGACTGATCGCCGAGCATCACCTCTGGGTGGCTGAGCGGGTGCCCCTGGGCGATGAGCAGTTGCGTGCGGACGATGTCGTAGCCCGTCACCACCTCCGTGACGGTGTGCTCCACCTGAATGCGGGGGTTGACTTCGATGAAGTAGAACCGCTTGTCGGCGGTGTCGTACAGGAACTCGACGGTGCCGGCGTTGTCCAGGCCGACGGCTTTGCCCACCGCAATCGCGGCGTCGAGGATGCCCTGGCGCACGTCGTTCGGCAGGTTCGGCGCCGGGGC
>JANNDF010000094.1:0-4780 GCA_031387445.1 Planctomycetia bacterium | reverse complement strand
CATCGACCTGCTCGTGGTGGCCACCTTCACCCCGGACATGTCGTTCCCGTCGACCGCCTGCATCGTGCAAGACCGCCTGGGAATCGTCGGCCCGGCGATCAGCATTGAGGCCGCCTGCGCCGGGTTCATGTACGCCCTCATCACCGCCGCCGCGTACGTGAAGGCCGGGCTGAGCGAGCGGGCGCTGGTCATCGGCGGGGACACGAACAGCCGAATTTTGAACCCGAAAGACATCAAGACGTACCCGCTGTTCGGCGACGGGGCGGGGGCGGCGATCATCGAACCCGGCCGGCCGGACCAGGGCATTCTGGCGTACAGCCTGGGCAGCGACGGGAGCGGCGGGCCGATGCTCAAGCGGGACGCCTGTGGCAGCCGCCTGCCCCCCACGCCCGAACTGCTGGCCGAAGGCCGGCACTACATGACGATGGACGGGCACGCCGTCTTCAAGTGGGCGGTCAACCTGCTGAACGACACCATTCAAGACGTGCTGTGCGCGGCCGGCAAGACGGTGAACGACGTGGAACTGTTCGTCGCCCACCAGGCGAACATCCGCATCATTAACGCCGCCATCGACTCGCTCCACATCCCGCGGGCGAAGGTGTTCAACAACCTGGACAAGTACGGCAACACGTCCGCCGGGAGCATCCCGATTGCGCTGGACGAGGCGCTGGCCGAAGACCGATTGAAGGACGGCCAACTGGCCGTGCTGAGCGGGTTCGGCGCCGGCCTGGCCTGGGGCACCGCCCTGCTGCGGTGGTGAGCCGACACTGGTGAACCCCGGCAGTCATGCCGGGGGTTGCTGGTCCCACCACCCCCGGCATGACTGCCGGGGTTCACCAGATTGTCGCGCACGGAGGCGCCGCCGATGACCGACGACCCCACCTCCGACGACGACCTGATCCCGCTCGACCGCTGGGTGGTGCCGCTCGGCGATACCGCCGCCCCGCCCCTGCCGCCAGTCCCTCTCGTCGCGACCGACCTGCCGGCGGAACTGCTCCGCTTCCCGCTCGACGCCGACGTGCCGGGCGAAGGGTTCCAGCCGCGGTTGCTGCGGTTCGGCAAGGCGGGGTGACGGGCTTGGTGAACCCCGGCAGTGATGCCGGGGGTGGTTGTGCCGTTACCCCCGGCATCACTGCCGGGGTTCGCCTGTCAAGCGCCGAACTTGACGCTCCCCCGGTTCGGGGGTAATGCTAAATTTGTCACCGGGCGGCCCGCCCGGACCTGTCTCTCGGAGTTCCGTCGCAATGTCGCACATCGTCACCGCCAACTGTAACGACTGCAAATACACCGACTGCTGCGTCGTCTGCCCGGTGGAGTGCTTCTATCAGGACGACCTGATGCTGTACATCGACCCGGCCGACTGCATCGACTGCGAGGCGTGCGTGCCCGAGTGCCCGGTCGAGGCCATCTACGCCGAGGCCAACACCCCCGCCCAGTGGACCAGCTACATCCAACTGAACATCGACCGCTCGGCCGCCCTCAAGGCCGCCGGCGGGGACGCCCACATCACCGAGAAGATGGACCCGAAGGAAGGGCCGGGGTGTAAGAAGGCGTGAGCCGAAGTCGTCAGGTCAGCAAGTCTTCAAGTCATCAGGTCGGGGGACGACCCACAGTGGGCACGTCCCCCGTTCCGCGTCTACGATGACACCACCCGCCCGTCCGTTCGGACGACTTGAAGACCTGCCGACTTGAGGACCTGATGACTGGGATCTTGTTGCTGCAACTCGGCACCCCCGACGCCCCCACCGCCGCCGGCCTGCGGCCGTACCTGAAGCAGTTCCTGGCCGACCCGCGGGTGATCGAGACCAGGCCGGCCGTGCGGAACTACCTCACCCCCGGCCTTACGCGGGTGGCCCGCAAAGCCCCCCCGCAATTCCTCTGGGACATCATCCTGAACGGCGTCATCGTCCCGTTCCGCTCGCCCAAGTCGGCCGAGAAGTACCAGCGGATCTGGAGCGCCGACACCGGCTCCCCGCTCATGCACTTCACCAAACGCCAAACCGCCCTGCTGCAAGCCCGCTTCCCGAACGCCCTCGTCCGCTTCGGCATGACCTACGGCAACCCGTCGGTCGAGTCGGTCGTCACCGAGATGGCGGCGGCGGGCGTCGATCGCTTCATCGCCGTGCCCATGTACCCGCAGTATTCCGCCACCACCACCGCCGCCAGCACCGACGCGTTCTTCAAGGTGCTCATGCGGTTGCGGGTGGTGCCGGCCGTCCGCACCGTGCCCCCGCACTTCCTCCACCCGGCCTACCTGGACGCGATGGTGGCCTCGGTGAACGACGACCTCGCCACGCTCGGCTGGGAGCCGGACCACTTCCTGTTCAGCTTCCACGGCATCCCGCGGAAGTACGTGCAGCGGGGCGACCCGTATGCCACGCACTGCGTGCGGACGACGCTCGCTCTGGTGAAGCGGTTCGGCTTTCACAAGAGGCAGTGGAGCCGGTCGTTCCAGAGCCGGCTGGGGCGGGAGCCGTGGCTGACGCCGTACACGGAAGAGGCGGTGAAGGGGCTGGCGAAGAAGGGGGTGAAGAAGCTGGCGGTGATCCTGCCCGGCTTCACCGCCGACTGCCTGGAGACGGTGGACGAGATCGGCCACGAGGCGGGGGAAGACTTCGTGCATTCGGGCGGGGAGAAGCTGCGGAGCGTGCCCTGCCTGAACGACCACCCGAAGTGGATCGACGCCCTGGAAGCGATGGTGCGTGAAGAGGGTGCCGGCTGGGTGTGAACTGGCCGAAGTGGTTCAGTAGGTCTCGGGCAAGGTGCCGTCAGCTCGGCGGCGGAAATGGCTCTCGCTCACCCCATCTGGAAGAGCGTTCCCGCCGGGTGGCCGAAGCACAGCCAAGTCCGGAAGGTCGTCGGGAAAAGCCAACAGCGAGCGGTGCAGAGCCGGCTCATGAACCGCAGCCAACTCGACGATGCGGATCATCTGCCGCCGCCAAAGGACGAATTGCGGGTCATTCAGATCGAGTTGTCGTACCAACCGCCGCGCGACAGGTGTGACGGGGATGAGAAGCCCGTCAGCCCCCACGGTCACCGTCGCCGCGGTCAGCGTGCGGGACGGGTCTGGGACCGCCTCCGCCCGTTTCGCCGCGTTGCAAACCGTGCAGGAGTAAATCAGGTTCGAGTATTCAACCGCCAACTCCGTGGCGACGCTCACCGGGCGTAGGTGGTCGATCTCGAACACGCTCGCGTCGGGTTCCCATCGCTCTCGTCGAAGGCAGAACGCACACCGGAACCCGAATTCGTCCCGCAACCAGGGGCGGAAACTGGCGTAGTCGGTGTACCCCTGCGGCCCGTGACGTCGCACCAACGGACCGGAGGGATAATCGAACGGAATCATGCCGGCCCCTGCGCTGCCTTCCGCTCCAGTTCGTCCAATAGCCGTCGGGTTTCTCCGATCGGCAGCGGGGCGACACGACGCCGGTAGCGGCGGAACTCAGTCTGCAGGGAGTCCAGTTCCGCCGACTCGTCGGCAGTTATGGGGCCGTCAATTTCGCAGTCGATCAGGGCGAACCGGCGAGCGTTCTTGGCGTCGGTCCACTCGCCCGCCGGGTCGTCGTGTGACGGCTGGATGAGGAAGACCGACCGGCCGTCCCGCACCACCACCGCATCCCCCGGATCGGTCGGCAGCGAACGGAAGAACTCCCGCACCGGCTCGGCCAGCGAATCGAGCGTCAGTTCTGGCATGGGGTGCCCTCCGGCGGTGTGTCGGCATTCTACCACGGCGGGGAGAAGCTGCGGAGCGTGCCCTGCCTGAACGACCACCCGAAGTGGATCGACGCCCTTGAGGTGATGGTCCATGAGGAGGGGGCAGGGTGGGTGTGACTCGTGATCCTTCCCCGGTGGGTAGCCGTGTCCTACGCTGAGTTTGTTCCCCCGAGGCGTTCCCGTGCCCATCATCCGCTGCCCGAGCTGCGACGACCGCGTCGAGATCGAAGACGACTGGTACGGCCGTCGCATCGCCTGCCCGAGTTGCGATAAGACGTTCACCCCCGAGCGGGAGCGGGGCGGCGACCGCCCGCGGCGGGCGGCCGACGACCGGGACGACGACCGCCCTCGCCGCCGCCCCCGCGACGACGACCGCCGACCGTCCCGCTCCCGCAGCCGGTACGACGGCGACCCGCCGAAGAAGAAGGGCAGCCCGGTCGGGTGGATCATCCTCGGGCTGGTCGGCGTGTTCGTGGTGCTGCCGTGCGTGTCCTGCATCGGGTTCTTCGTGTGGGCGAACCACGCCCAGGAGTCGTTCAACGACCCGTGGGCGGACACCGCCATCGGCAGCCCGGTGGTGGTGACCGCCGCGTTCCCCAAACCGCCCACCACCAAGTACCCGAACGTGACCGGCAGCACCGGCGGGGAGGTGATGGGGTACAGCAACGTGAACGACGCGAACAAGGTGCTGGACGTCGAGTTCGCCGTCGGCTACCTGGACTTCCCGGCCGGCACCCGCGACCCGCTGTCCGCCAACTACCCGGCCATCCGTCAGGAGGCGGAGCGGATGTTCATGGACAACCCGGTCGTCACCCCGCAGGTGGCGAAGGAGGGGAGCATCACGGTGGGCGGGTATCCGGCGAAGGAGACGGTGTACAACGACGTGACCGGCAACCACGTGCTGCGGGTGGTTCACCTGAACGACCGGCCGGCCGGCCAGCCCGTCCGCCTGGTGGTCATCGTCTCGGGCGGCCAGCACATCACCGACGCCGACAAGCAGAAGTTCCTCAACTCGGTGAAGATCGGGAAGAAGTGACACCAACGGCGAGCGGCGCGACGTGAGTCCGCC
>JANNDF010000080.1:0-1024 GCA_031387445.1 Planctomycetia bacterium | reverse complement strand
GCGATCTGGGCGCACCGCTCCTGGAACTGCGCCGGCGTCTCGGCCACGTCCGGGTTCGCGTCCACGTACGCCATCATCTCCATCAACTCGGCCTCGTACGCCCCGAGGATGCGCCGCGCCATCCGCTTCTTGTCCGGAGCTTCCATGTACGTCAGTTCGACCGCCTTGTCGATCCGCCCCGGCCGCGTGCTGATGAACTCCGTCGTCCCGTCGGGCAGTTTGCGCGGCTGGCCCAGCGCCGGGTCGATCTTGCTGATGTCGTTCGTCGTCAGGATGGTGAAGATGCCGTCGCTCCGCTCGACGCCGTCGAGGCAGTTGAGCAGGCAGTCGAACGTCAGCGGCTGCGACACCATGCCGCCGCGGCCGCCCCGGTCGTCGTTGTCGCCGCCGCCCTTCGGCGGGCCGCCCATCATCATGCCGAACAGGCCGGCGTTCTTGCGGGCGATGTTCTCGCGGCCGTGGAACACGTTGTCGATGTCCTCGATGAGCGCGATGCACGGCACGTTCATCTGCATCTCGGCCCACGCCTTCATCAGGTCGTGGTTGCCCATCTCGGCCAGGTTGTACACGTAGATGGGCATGTTCATGTCCTCGGCGAAGGCGCGGGCGAGCGCCGTCTTGCCGGTGCCGGGCGGGCCGTACAGCATCCACCCCCGCTTCCACGGGATGCCCTTCTCGCGGTACCAGTCGCGGCTCTTCCGCCAGAGTTCGATCTCCTTGATGAGGTCCTTCACCCGCTGCGGGAAGATCAGGTTGTCGAGCGCCTTGCCGTTCTGCGTCGGCCGCTTGCCGAGCTGCTCCGGGGTGTGCGCGATCAGCCGGTACGTCCCCTGCTGGTACCACGGCAGGCCGTTGCTGCCGCTGTCGTACTCGCCGTCCGACTCGGCCCGCTTCGGCACGTGGTGGATGACGAACCGGCACTTCGCCTCCTTCTCCTCCTTCGCGTTCGCCCAGCTCATCTCGTTGCGGGCGGTACACGCGGCCGTCAGCATCTTCTCCACGTCGAGGGTGCCCCGCACGAACG
>JANNDF010000071.1:0-3784 GCA_031387445.1 Planctomycetia bacterium | reverse complement strand
CGCCCGTCGCTCACGCGTCCGGCTCGTCCCCCGTCGCTCACGCGTCCGGCTCGTCCACCACCGGCTTGTTGGCGTCGATCAGCAGCCACATCCCGACGCCGGCGAAGTACACCACCGCGTAGGTGACGAAGCAGATGACGTACCCGGTCGTCTCGATCGTCTCTTCCTTTGTGCCCGGGTTGAGGGTGTGCGCCTTGAGTGTCAGGTACGTGAAGAAGATGCCGGACACCGCCCCGACCAGGTTGCCCACCATGTTCATCGCCCCGCTGACGGTGGCCGCGTATTCCCGGCCGATGTCCTGACACACCGCCCACGCCGGGGCCATGATGAGGTCGTTGAAGAAGCCCATGAGCATGAGCGGGATGGCGTAGGCCCACAGGTTGGTCGGGTCGAGCAGCTTGGCGGTGATGGCGACCAGGTAGCACACGCCGGCCATGCCGTACCCGATCATCCCCGGCAGCCGCCGGCCCCACTTGCGATCCCCGCGGATGCGGATGATGCGGTCCGACACCACCCCGCCGAGGAAGCAGCCGAGCATCCCCACCAGCAGCGGCGCGCCACTCAGGACGGCCAGCAGCGCCCGCCCGCCGGGGGTGCCGTCCCACTCGGGGAACGTCTTCTTCATCGCCCCCGGGTGGTTGTACATGAGGAAGTACCAGCAGAAGTTGGTGACGACGTACATGCCGCACACCGCCCACAGGTTCTTCGACCGCAGCAGCTTCCCCCACGGGATGCGCACGGGGCCGGTCGTCTCGGTCCGCCCGGCGTTGATGAGCGCCAGTTCGCCCGCGTTCACCTGCCCCAGTGCCGGCTTGTTGCGGAAGATGAAGTAGAACGCCACGCACCACACCACCGCCACGAGGGCGAACACCCACATGGCCCCCCGCCACGTCAGCCCGGCCTCGTGGTGCATGCCGCCCACCTTCCATTCCGTCACCGTCACCCACAACAGCGGGGTGAGGCCGCCCATCAGCCGGGCGCACATCCAGATGGCGCTCTTGGCGAACCCGCGGGCGTTCGCCGGGAACCAGTTGTACAGCGATTTGGAGATGTTCGGAAACGCCCCCGCCTCGCCCACGCCGAACAGGAACTGGATGACGATCAGCCCGCCGAACCCGATGTACAACCCGCCGACGACCGCCTCCGGGAGCAGCGCCATCCCCACGAACCCGGTGAGGAATACGAACACGCTCCACCAGAGCACCACGCGCAGCAGCACGGTTCTCGGGCCTTGCGTGTCGCCCAGCCAACCCGATGGCACCTCGAACAGGGCGTAGGCCAGTTGGAAGGCCATCATCACGATCATGAAGTCTTCGGTGTTGTACTTCTTCACCCCCTCCGGCAGGTTGGCGTTCAGTTCGGTCATGATCGCCGCCTTCGCGCTGCCGTTCGCCGCCCGGTCCATGTATGTGATCATGGCAAGGAAGCAGAGCAGACCGAGGACGACGTACCGGAAGCGGGTCGGCTGGAGAGGGGAGGACATGAGTGGCCGCGGTGGGAGGGAATCGGCACACTCTACCCGCGGTGGCGGCGGGCGGCAATCAGGCGGTCGATTCGCCGTAAGTTGTTGGCCGGTATGGGATGTTCTGCGTTCGGGACATGGTTCCACGGGAGGGTGGGGAGTGGTGGAATGAAACCATCCGGCCGGGCGGCGGCGGGGCGTGGGCAATCGGGGTAGGCAGGGGAGGGCGGCGGTCGTATTCTGTTCCCGATCTCACCCACCGCCGAGGCGGACGATGAAACGAGCGCTGATTACCGGGGTCACCGGCCAGGACGGCAGTTACCTGTGCGAGCTGCTTCTGGAGCAGGGGTACGAAGTCCACGGCATCGTCCGGCGGGCGAGCACCGAGACGTTCGAACGGATCAACCACCTGTCGGGCAAGATTCACCTGCACCAGGCCGACCTGCTCGACCAGTTGAGCCTCATCGAAGTGATGAAGGAGTCGAACCCGGACGAGGTGTACAACCTGGCGGCGCAGAGCTTCGTGCCGACCAGTTGGAAACAGCCGGTGCTGACGGGCGAGTTCACCGCCATGGGCGTGACGCGGATGCTCGAGGCCATCCGCCTGCTCGGCAAGGACCGCATCCGTTTCTACCAGGCGTCGAGCAGCGAGATGTACGGCAAGGTGCAGGCGGTGCCGCAGACGGAATCGACCCCGTTCTACCCGCGGTCGCCCTACGGCGTGGCCAAACTGTACGGCCACTGGATCACCATCAACTACCGCGAAAGCTACAACATGTTCTGCTGTAGCGGCATCCTGTTCAACCACGAGAGCGAGCGGCGCGGGCGGGAGTTCGTCACCCGCAAAGTGACCGACGGCGTCGCCCGCATCAAGCTGGGGCTGAGCAAGGAACTGCGGCTGGGCAACCTGGACGCCAAACGCGACTGGGGCCACGCCGCCGACTACGTGCGGGCCATGTGGCTGATGCTCCAGCAGGACAAGCCGGACGACTACGTGGTGGCCACCGGTCAGATGCACACCGTCGAGCGGCTGGTGGAGGTGGCGTTCGGGGCGGTGGACCTGGATTGGAAGAAGCACGTGGTCATCGACCCGCAATTCGTCCGCCCGGCCGAGGTGGACCTGCTCATCGGCGACCCGGCCAAGGCCAAGAAGCAACTCGGGTGGGAGCCGAAGATCACCTTCGAGCAGATGATCGACCGGATGGTGAAGGCCGACCTGGCGCGGCTGAAGGGCGGCGACACGGGCGACTCCCGCGCCCGAGGCATTTAACAATGCCGAATGCGGGGTGGGGAGTGCGGAATGAACTCTCCGCCCGCTTTACTCCGCACCCCTCACTCCGCGCTCCGCACTCATGAAGGTTCTGATCACCGGCATCACCGGGTTCGTCGGAGGGCACCTGGCGGACGCCCTGCTCGCCGAGGGCGGGCACCAGTTGGTCGGGCTGTCGAAGTCCGGCCGCTGGCCGCCGCACCTCGCCCATCTGGGTGCGGTCCAACTGCGGGCGACGGACCTGTCCGACGGTGCGGCGGTGGCGGCGGTGCTGAGGGACATTCGCCCCGACTGGGTGTTCCATCTGGCCGGGTACGCCAACCCGACCGCCGCGCGGAAGCACCCCGACGACTGTTTCCGCGACAACCTGACCGCCACCCGCACCCTGTACGACGCGGCCGTGGCGACCGGCCAATCCCCCCGCATCCTGTTCGCCTCCACCGGGCTGATGTACGCCGACGCCCCGCCCGGCGTGCCACTCGCCGAAGACGCCCCCTTCGACCTACAAAACCACCCGTACAAAACGAGCAAGGCTCAGGCCGATGCCCTGAGTGGCGAGGTGTGGGCGCGGCACCGGCTGCCGGTGGTGCGAGTCCGGCTGTTCACCCAGATCGGCCCGCGACAGGTGGGCGACTACGCGGTGGCCCGGTTCGCCGAGCAGATCGCCGCCTTCGAGGACGGCCGCGGGACGGCGGTGAACACCTACGACTTGTCCGGCTACCGCGACCTGACCGACGTGCGCGACATGGTGCGGGCGTGCCGCCTGCTGATCGAGAAGGGGGAACCGGGCGAGGCGTACAACGCCGGGAGCGGGCGGGCGTGGCAGATGAAAGAGGTGCTCGACATGCTACTCAAGCACACGCCGGTTCGCCCGCCAGTCCACTCCGCCAGTGATCCGAATGCTCCGACCGTCCCGCCGGTCAACCGGGCGGACACGACCAAATTGCACGCGGCCACCGGCTGGCGTCCACTGATCCCGCTCGAACAGTCCCTAAATGATGTCCTAAACTGGTGGCGGAAGCAGTGAGTCCCCCTGCCTGTTAGCCCGACGC
>JANNDF010000059.1:0-1140 GCA_031387445.1 Planctomycetia bacterium | reverse complement strand
CGCCCGTCGGGGACCGTGGTGCCGGTCGGGTCGCCCTCCCGTTTCAAGGATTGCCGCATCGCTCCGGGCAGTTGGACGAGGTACGCGCGCAACTCTTCGGCGACCTCCGGCGGCAACTTCCCCGCCTGGGCGTCGAGGAATTCGCCGACATCCTCGCGGACCTGCTGCATCTCGGCTGTCAGGAACTTGTGGATGTCGTCGTTGAACTTCTTCTCCCGCCGCGCCTTGAGGTACCGCTCGATGATGTCCGCGCCGATGTCGTAGAGGAGTTCGCCGAAGGGAACATTCTTCGCCAGCGCCTTCACCGCGTTCGCGAGAACGGCTTCGCCGGCGGCTTTGAGGAACATGAGCATGGCGGGACTTCCCGGCGAATCGGGGGCGTGGGGGCGCGTCTGGAGTGAGTTCGCCCGCCGTCGTTGAAGATTTTACGATTCGCGGCGGATTCTGTTACCGACTGACTTACGTCGCGCCGCTCGCCAGTTGGCGCGGTTCGGTATGATAGCTGCTTGCTACACGCTCCAGCCGCCACGGGCCGCTCGCGCCTAGCCCCTCCCCGCGGTTCGAGACCTGCACCATGACCCCGTCCGAAATCCGCAAGGTCGCGTTCGTCGGCGATTACCTGCCCCGCAAGTGCGGCATCGCCACCTTCACCGGCGACGTGTACGCCTCGGTCGCCAAGCGGTTCCCCGACGCCGAGTGCTTCGTGGTGCCGGTGAACGACCGCCCGGAGGGGTACGACTACCCGCCGGAGGTGCGGTTCGAGATCGACGAGCCGGACCTGGAGAGCTACCGCCGGGCAGCCGACTTCCTGAACTTCGCCAACACCGACCTGGTTTGTCTCCAGCACGAGTACGGCATCTACGGCGGCACGGCGGGCAGCCACATTCTCGGCCTGGTGCGCGACCTGCGGATGCCCGTCGTCACCACCTTCCACACCGTGTTGAAGGAGCCGAACGACGACCAGCGGCGGGTGCTGGTGGAGCTGGCCGACCTGTCCGCCCGCGTGGCGGTGATGACCGAGCGGGCGCGAACGTTCCTCCGCGACGTGTACGCCGTCCCCGACGCCAAGATCGACGTGATCGCCCACGGCATCCCCGACGTGCCGTTCGCCGACCCGGACCACTACAAGGACCAGTTCGG
>JANNDF010000035.1:0-14521 GCA_031387445.1 Planctomycetia bacterium | reverse complement strand
CAGGCCATGAAAGAAGTGGTACTCGAACTGCTCACCAACCCGGACGTCCGCGCCATGCTCACCAGCGGTATCACCCCGCCACCCACCCCGACGGTGCCGACCGTGACGAAGCCGAACTGGTGGCAGACGCTGAAGACCAAGCTGACGGAATGGAAGGACACCGTGCTCGACCGGGCGACGGCGGCGGTGCAAGCCGTCACCCTCACCGCCCGCATGCTCACCGCCATCCTCCCGCTCAATCGGATCGCCCTGGTGACGCTCGGCGTCGGGCTGGCCGTCGGGCTGACCGCCCTGCTCGTCTACCGCTTCTGCCCGCCGGCCCTGGCCGCGGCGGTGAGCGGGCTGGGGGCGGCCGTCACCGCCGCCGTCGCCCAACTGACCGGCGGCCTGCGGAAGGGCGGCTGGCTGCCCGCCCGCTGACGACAGATAGCGATGGGGATCAAGAATCGGCCGGCCGGTCGCGCACCCCTCCGGTGCGTCAGCCCGTGCGGACGAGAACCGTTCCCCTCCGCCCCACACTTCTCCACTCCCCGAGACCCGCTCATGCCGAAGACCGTCCTGCTCGACGAGTGGCACCTGACCTTCCGCATCCCCGCGCACTTGCCCGATACCGAGGTGCGAGCCGTCCGCCGCGTGTTGGACTCGAAGGCGTTCACCGCCGCCGTCCGCCGAGCAGTGCTGTCCGTGATGAAGAAGTACCCGGTGGTGACGCCGGTGCGGGTGGCCGTCGCCCTCTGAGAAATTCCCCCCCGTCCCGCCAGAACGAGGGGGGGCGGATGAAATGTTCGGCGTGGGCGTCGCGGTTGGGGGTGCTTTTCTTTACCTGTCGCGCGACTGGCCGGCGGGTGTGGGAGTAGTCGACCGACGGGCGAGCCGTCGGCTCCGTGGTCTGAAAAGCAACGCCGGGGCGGTGGGGATTCCCGGGCGGACGGGGCGGTGGTGATCGAGGTGACCGAACGGTCCTGGTGGGGTTGGCAGTCTGCCCGGTAGCTGCTCGAGTGCGGCGACCCGGAGACGTTCGGTGGTGTCCGATCGCCGTTGCACGGCGGGCAGTGTGATCCATGCGCGGATGGACCACACGTGATCCGTCAGTCCGGCGGCCATGGCCGGCGTTCGTGACTGTCACTGCCCGTCCGCCCCTTTCACCCGCAGCGTCCGCACTGGCCAGCAGAAGTTGTACGTGAAGTCGCTGAACCGCGTGGCCGCCACGTGCACCCGCCACGACTTCGAGAACCCAGAACTCTGGCGGCCCTTGCGGCGGCGCCGCCCGCGACCCGTGCCGTTGTGCCGCTCGACGAACGCCGCGTTCACCACCCGGCTGCCCTGCCGCTCGGAGAAGCGGGTGTGACTGCTGGCGCAGCGGAGCAGGCGGGTGCGACGGGGGCCGTACCGCACGGGGACGGTCAGATTGCCGTGGCCCCTCTTGTCGTGGTCGGAACACGCGGGGTTGAGACAGCAGAACCGGCTCAGGTCGTCCACGGCGAGTCTTCCGCCGAACGAAATCCGCACCTGTCGCCCGCAACACGTTCCCGCACCAGAACTACCGCGTGCAACGCCATTACGACACCACCGACGCATCCGATCCCGCAGAAACCCGTCGTGTGGCGCGACCAACTGGACGTGACCACCCGCGCTCAACTGGACGTGGATGCTCACCACCCCGCGACAAAGGGGACGTGGGAAAGTATCTTGTGAGCACAGATTTTTCTGGGGTAGCCCGCGTGACGACGCCCGCCGTGTCCGTCGTCATCCCGTGCTATCAGGCCGCTCTTTTGCTCCCGGCCGCAGTGCGCTCCGTTCGCACCCAAGCCGGTATGACCTGCGAGGTGGTCGTCGTCGACGACGCCTCGACCGACGACTCAGCGGCTGTCGCCGGAGGGTTGGCGACTGCCGACCCGCTGGTGCGAATTGTCCGCCTGCCCACCAACAGCGGGCCGGGCGTCGCCCGCAACGCCGGATTACGGGTCGCCATCGGGCGATATGTGGCCTTCCTCGATGCCGACGACGAGTACGCCCCCGGGTTCCTTGCCACCGCTGTCGGCATCCTGGACGCCGACCTGTCGGCGGCCGGGGTGGTGACCGGGGTCGAACTGGTCGACTGCCGGCGGCCGGTTCACCCGATTCAACTCGCCGCCGTGGTTCGCTCCCTGCCGGCCAACCTGTTGGTGCGGCGGGAGGTCGCTGAGGCGATCGGCGGGTTCCCCGAAGACCCCGCGTTCCGCGGACCGACGGCGGGCGAGGACATCGCCTTCCGGGACGCGCTCGCCCGACACTTCCGTCTACGGTGTGTGGAAACGCCGTTCCTCCGCTACCGGGTGCAACCGGGCGGCCACTTCGAGCGGTTTCTGGACCGTTCCGCAGTGGTTGAGGGCCATCTGGTGTTTACCCGGACGGAGGCGAGCGTGTCACCCGACGCGGTCGCCGAAGCCCTCCGCCGATATCACGCCCGAGTGCAGCGGCGACTCATGTCACTCACTCCCGACAGTGGGGTGGAACAGTTTGCCTTGCTCGCCGCTCCCGGCACGACGGTTTTCGGTTCCGCCGACCTCTCCACCCTCAACGCGCCGATGACCCCACACGTCTCGTCGTCTGCTGACGACCCGGTCACCCTCATGCAGGCGGGGGTCGCGCTCGCACAGCAGGGCCGCGTCACCGACGCGCTGCCGTTGCTGGAGGCGGCGGTGCGGCTGGCTCCCGACCGCGCACAACACCGCCTGAATCTGGGTGTCGCCCTTCTCGCTTCGGACCGGGCGGCGGAAGCCGAGGCCGAGCTCCGGGAGGCGGTGCGGCTCGACCCGAACTACACCGAGGCCCATTTCAACCTCGGAAACGTGCTCCGCGACGCCGGCCGACTTGCCGACGCCATCGCCCACTTCCGCACCGCCGTGCGGCTCCGCCCGCACCACGCCGGGGCGGTCACCAACCTGGGCTTGGCCCTGACCGAGGCGGGCAACCCGGCCGAGGCGGTGCAACTGCTGCGGCACGCCGTGCGGCTCGACCCGTCATCGAAGGAATTCCACAACAACCTCGGGCTAGCACTCGCCGACCTGGGGCGATTCGCCGAGGCGGAGGCGGCCTACGATCAGGCTTTACGACTCGACCCGCGGTTCGCCGACGCCCTGTCCAACCTGGCAGGGGTGTACAAGGAGCAGGGCCGCACGGCCGAGGCCCTGGCTTGCCACGACCTGGCCGTCGGGGTCACCCCCGATTCCCCGAGTGTGCGGTACAACCGCTCGCTCGCACTGCTTCAGGCCGACGACCCCCGCGGGTGGGCCGAGTACGAGTGGCGGTGGCGGCGGGGCACCGAGCGGAAGCGGGTGTATCCCGCCCCGCGGTGGGACGGCGGACCGCTGGACGGCCGCACGGTGCTGCTCTGGTGCGAGCAGGGGTTGGGGGACGCTATCCAGTTCGTGCGGTACGCCAAGCTGGTGAAGGCTCGCGGGGCGCGGGTGATCCTCGAATGCCCGCCGCGGATGAAGTCGCTGTTGGCCGGTTGTTCGGGCGTTGACGTGGCGGTTGCAGAGGGCGAGCCGTTGCCGCCGCACGATTTCCAGATCCCGCTGCTGAGCCTGCCGGCCGCCCTCGGTTCGCCGCCCGTGGTTGCCCCGTGGGACGGGCCGTACCTGACGGCCGACCCGCAACGGACGGCAGCTTGGGGAGATCGGTTGACCAAGTTGCCGGGGTTCAAGGTGGGGCTGATGTGGCAGGGCAACCCGCACTACCGGTTGGATCGCTTCCGCTCGGCTCCGCTGGCGGCGTTCGCCCCGCTGGCGGCGGTGCCCGGGGTGACGCTCGTCACCCTCCAGGTGGGGGCGGGGGCGGCGCAACTGGATTCGGTGCCGTTCCGGGTGCATCAGTTCGATCCGGACCCGGACCCGGCGGGCGGGGCGTTCCTGGACACGGCGGCGATCCTGGCGCACCTCGACCTGGTGGTGACTGTCGATTCGGCGGTCGGCCACCTGGCCGGGGCGATGGGGGTGCCGGCGTGGGTGCTGCTGTCCACGGCGGCCGACTGGCGGTGGGGGGTAGGGCGGGCCGACACCCCGTGGTATCCGGGCCTGCGACTGTTCCGGCAGCGGACACTGGGGGACTGGGACGAACTGTTCGGACGGGTGGCCGGGGACCTGGCGGCGGTGGCCGGGCGGAGGGCGGGTGGAACGACAGTGCCGGTGGACATTTCGCCGGGGGAACTGTTGGACAAGATCACCATCCTGGAGCTGAAGGCGGCCCGGCTGTCCGACCCGCAGCGGTTAGCCCACGTGCGGACCGAACTGGCGGCGCTGACCGCGGCGGGCCGCCTACGTGCCGCCGGTGCCGGGGTTGGACGCGCTGGTGGCGGAACTGGCGGAGGAGAACGCGGCCATCTGGGACGTGGAAGAGGTGGTGCGGGAGTGCGAGCAGGCGGGGGCGTTCGGGGCCGGGTTCGTGGACGCCGCCCGCGGGGTGTACCGGCACAACGACCGGCGGGCGGCGGTCAAGCGGCGCATCAACGCCCTGCTCGGCTCGCGGTTCGTGGAGCAGAAGAGCTACCCGCTGGCGGGGACGGGTCGCGAGGACGACCTGCCGCCGGTGCTGGGCGGCATCCCGGTCGGGTAACCTCATCGTGAGCGGTCTGTCTCACGCTCTCATTGATTCCGGCCGACAGGCACACCCCTCTCCGGAACCATTGTCGCTGGTCCGGAAGAAAGAGCGTTCGCGTGAACTCGGTGAAAGGTCACCCGGTCGGCCGCGTCGTACCCGCTGGTGGTCACCCCGCCGAAGCTGTCCTGCACCGCCGTCCGGTTGCCGGTGCCGTCGTAGGTGAACGTCTGCGTCACCCCGAACGGCTGGTTGACGGCACTCACCCGGTCGCCGGCGTCGTACGCCAGGGTGTACGCCCCCACCGGGGCGGCCGCCCGCGTCTGATTGCCGGCCGCGTCGTAGGCGTGGTGATCAACACGAGATCGGGAAACGCGATCAACACCCAAAAGGGAAACGCGTGATCATTGGAATGGGGTTACTTTTTGACCTTGGCAGGTTTGGTTGTTCTACCCGCCTGGGCCTGTTTCGCCTGCATCGATTCGCGGAAGCGGTAGCTCTCGCCGGTCAACTCCAGGATCTCGCACTGGTGGGTCAGGCGGTCCAACAGCGCCGCCGTCATCCGCTCCCCCTGGAACACGCTGCCCCACTCGCCGAACGGCAGGTTGCTGGTGATGAGCAGGCTCCGCCGCTCGTACCGGTCGGCGAACACCTGGAACAGCAACTCCGCTCCGCTGCGGCTGAACGACAGGTATCCCAACTCGTCCACGATGAGCAGGTCCAGCCGGTCGAGAGCCGTGAGCGTGCGATCGAGGCAGTGCTGCTGGTGGGCCTCCTCCAGTTCGGTCACCAGCCCGGCGGCGGTGACGAACCGCACCCTCTTCCCGAGTCGACACAGGCTCAGGCCGATTCCGGACGCGAGGTGTGTTTTCCCAGTTCCGCTCCCCCCGATCAAGCAGCAGTTGGTGCGGCGGTCCACCCACCCGCCGCGGGCCAGTTCGAGGACCGTCTGCTTGGGCACGCTCGGGGTGGCGGTGAAGTCGAACGCGTCCAACTCCTTGACCACCGGGAAGGCGGCGGCGCGGATGCGGGCGGCGGTGGCGTTGGCCGTGCGGGTGGCCACCTCGAGTTCGGTCAGGCGGAGCAGGAAGGCGTCGTACGACTCGTTCCGGCTCGCCGCCTCGCGGGCCAGTTGGTCGTACTCGGCCAGCATGGTCGGCAGCTTGAGCTGCTTCAGGTTGGCCTTCAGGAGCAGGCCGTTCGGGTCACTCATCGGGGTTCTCCTCGGGGGTGTGAGACCGGAGCAGGCGGTTGAACCGGCTCAGGTCGGGTAAGGGGGACGGAGTCAGTGACAGCGGGGTGTCACTGACATCGGGGGACGGCGTGCGAGCCAACCGGTCGGCGCAGGCGGTGATTGCGATCGCCGTCGGATCGCCGCGGAGGCGGACCTCTCGGATCGCCCGCTCGACGCGTTCGAGCGAATGACGGGCGAGCAGTTGCAGCACGCGGATGAACTGCCGCACCCCGGCCCGCACCCCGAGTCGCGTCTCCAGGTCGCGCCGCAGGTCGGCGAACGCGGGTGGCAACACCCAGTCGCGGTACACCGGGGCGTGGTCGAGCGTGGCCGGCCGTTGCTCCAGGATGGCCAGGAAATGCAGGGGGTCGAGCACCCGCTCGCCGGTGGCGTAACAGCGGACGTGGGTGGCCACGACGCGGTGGTCGGCGACGATCTCGACGCGGTCGACGAACCCCTTCACCGTCACGGGACGGAACGCCCACCGCCGTGGCACGCTGTAGCGGTTGCCGTCGAACGCCGCCGTCTGGTACTTGTCCACGCTGCCGGGTTGGATCACGCACGCCTCGAACGCCCGACTCGGCACCGGCAACGCGGCGGCCAGGTCGCGGGCGAAGCGGGTGCCCACCGTCTCGGCGTTCGACCCGCAGGTGCGGTCGCGGGCGGTGACACTGCACCGTCGCAGGCGGGCGTTCAACTCGCCCAGGTCGTTCACCCGCGGCACCGGGGTGGCCCACATGCGTTCGAGGTCTTTGACCCGGTTCTCGACGCGGGGCTTCTCCCGCGGGGTGGCCGGCAGACAGAACGCCGGCGTGAACGTGTCGTGCGACGCCAGCGCGGCGTACCGCGGGTGCAGGGTGCGGTCCCGCCCGCGGCCGATGTGAATGGCCACCGTCGTTGGGTTGTCCCACCACACCTCGCGGGGCACCCCGCCGAAGACGGCGAACGCCTCGGCCATGCCGTGCAGGATGGCTTCGGTCCGCTCGGTCGGGAGGGCGAGGGCGAACGGGGCGTTCGAGGAACTCCAGGTCATCACCAGCACCGGCACCCGGCGACGGCCGTCGGGGAAGTCGACGTGGATGTGCCCGAAGTCGGCCTCGCACCGGTGGCCGGGCCGGTCGGGCGAACGTTGGCCAGCCCGTCGAACCCGAGGCGGAGGTCCACCCCGCCGGCGAACCACAGCTTGGTGGTCGGCGGGACGGTCAGCTCGGCGTCCCCTCCACCCCGCGAAGGACGGCGACCAAGAGGTCCGCCCGGACGTCGGCCGGGAAGCGGACGACGGCCCCGCCTGGCAGGGACAACTCGATGACGTCCGTCGGCACGGGCGACGGGGTGAGGCGGATGGGGACGATGGCCTGGGTAGGAAGCGGAAGGGCGGACTCGGCGGCGAGCGTCCGCTTCCACACGGAGAAGGACGGCTCGGACACGCCCTCGGCGGCGCAGAACCGGGCGACCGTCTGACCGGACCGGCGGAACCGCTCCACCCGCTCGGCCCACTGCCGGCGAGTGACGGCCGGGTCACGACGAGGCTTCGACACAGGAACAGCAGGCATCGACGTCTTCCTCCGCGGAGTTGGGGACGACGCCGAATCTACCTGCACTGTCAATCACGTGATCCGCCGGACAGGTACGGAGGAGTGGCGACCTCAGTCACTTTCCGGCTCGCGGGTCAGGACGGCCTGGATAGCCGCCGCATCAGTGGCCGGCAGATGGGACAGGACGGCTTCGATGGCGTCGGCGTTCAGATCGACGTGACCCAGGAGGTCGTCGAACAGAGCCCGCTCTTCGGCGGACAGTGACAGGCTGCGGGTCAGGGTGCGAATAACCCGCCATACCCGAGCGACGACGGATGCGATCACGGACCACTCTTCGTGGTTGAGTGCCAACTGCACGCGGTAGTCGCTCGCCCACAATAACTCGACGAGTTGGCCGCGGTGCCCGGCCGCCACCATCGCCTCGCTCTCGACGGCACCGTACTCGAGGGCGTCCGCCGCCTCCGCGAACGACCCGGCCTGTGCCCTCGCCTTCCCGAGCAGGATGTGCGCCCCGCCCAACCCCAACACCGGCCCCGATTCGTCCCGGTCTTCGGCAAGCCGGCGGTAAGCGGCCACCGCCTCCTCCGCACACTCGACCGCCTCGGCCGTCCGCCCGAGTTCGGTGAGGGCGTGTGCTCTCCCGCAAAGACATTCCGCCAGTTCACTCCGAAGTTCCAACCGCCTCTGCTCGTCCACGCCCACCCGGATCAGGTTGAGTGCGGCGTCGTAATCGGCGACCGCGTCTCGCAGCAGGGTGGCCGCCGCGGGGCTCACCGCTCCCAGTTCGGCCCCCGACCTGTCGCTCGGGATTCCGTCGACGAGGGCGGCGAGTGCTTTCGCCCGTTTCATCAGGGACGAGATCTCCAGAGCGACGTGCGTGGCCCGCGCCCCCGGGTCGAGTCGGTTTCGATGCGTGGCCAGGCTGTGCGAGAACCGGATGACCGATTCCCGCAGCAGTTCATCCGCATCCCCCCCCGTCTCGGCGGCGACCACCTCCCTCGCTTGGTGGAAAAGGCATTCGCCCAGATTCGAGAGGACGGCCGCGAGCACGAGGTAGAAGTGGGGGTCGTCGCCGTCGGGCTGGTAGGTGTCGGCGAGGCGGATGGCCTCCCGGAGCCGTTCGGTCGCTCCCGCGTGGTCGCGCCCCGCGAGATCGATGACCGCCTGATTCGACAGGGTGTTGATCAGATCGTGGGCGGCCTTCACCCGCTGGTCTGTCGGCAACCGTTCGTCCGTCAACTTCTCCCGCAGGATGGCCGCGGCCTGGTCGCCGAAGGCGAGCGGCCTCGCCCCCCGGCCCAACCGCTGTCCGCTCGCCGCCAACAGGTTGAGGATCGACACCTCCCGCCGCCAGCGGTCCCGGTTGGGCAGCCGGCGGAGCACGGCCAGCGCCTCCGCGGCGTCGGTTTCGGCGGCGAGGAACTGTCGCAGGTGGAACCGGCACACGGCGATATCCGCGAGGGATTCGACCAGTCGTTCGGACGGGGGACCTCCGCCCCGCCGCACCCCCGCGAGTCGTTCGGCGTACAGTTCGCACGCGACCAGATGCCGCCCCTGCCGTTCCTGCGCGTCCCCGAACCGCCCGAGCGCGGCGAGGAACGGTTCGTCGGTCGCGCGAACGGACACACCGGCGGCGGCGCAGTGCCGGAGCACGAACCGCACGTCGTACAGGTCGCCGTCGTCGGCCGGGTCGAGGTCTTCCCATCGCGTCTCGTTGTGTCGCAACGCCACGTTCGCGATCGTGAGGTGGGCGTCCTTCAGCCGGCCGGCTTCGTGCGTCTCCACGTATCGCACGAACGCCTCATGGGCGATCTTGTACCGCGGCTCGGCGTCGTCGCTCATGCCCTCGTGGAACTCGCGGTGGCGAATCTCGTGGACGAACTCCCGCAAGTCGTGGAAGGCGAACTCCAGCCGATACGCCGGCACGCCCCACCGCACCAACTGTTGCCGGCTCACCGGCGTCCGCGCCGCCGTCAGCAGCATCAGCGTGGGCATGTACGCTCTGTTGAACAGGTCGTCACCCACCCGCTCCCGCAGGCGGTTCAGGTAGTCGGCGAAGAAGCGTCCCGGAGCCGGCAGGTCGTTCAGGTCGGCGTAGGCGTTCACCGCTAGAGCGCGGGCGAAGTAGCTGGCGTACAGGAACACCCCGCCGGCCAGCTCCACCAGCCGCTCCGCCGTCTCCGGTGTCAGGGGCTCTTCGCCTACCACCCGCCGTTCGGTCAGGGCTTTGGCCACCGCCGCCCGGTTCTTCTTCGACAGCGGGTCGATGACCACCCGCGCGTCGGCCGGAATGCCGAGGGCATCCAACTTCGCGCGCACCCGCGGGGCGACCGTCGGCCGGGTGGTGAGGGCGATGACGCACCCCTTCGGCAGGTCGGCCGGTTGCGGCAGGAAGTCGGTGATGACGGCGTCGGTCGGGCTGGCCGGGTCGCGGAGTTCGTCGAGCGCGTCGATGGCGACGATCAGGCCGCTCAACTGGTTGGCGGTCATCACCTCTTGCACGAACGCGGCGAACTGCTTCGGCAACTCGGCGTGGCGGTTCACCAGCGTCTGCACCTGCTGCGTGGTCATCCGCAGCTTCTCCCGCTGCCGCTCGGCCAGTTCGACGATGAACGTCTGGTAGCGGGTGGCGTCGCCGGGCAGGATGTGATACCGCAAGACGGGCACGCCCTTCTCGCCGCCGTCCTCGTCCAGCCCGTGCGTCAGGTACGACTTGCCCACCCCCTGCTCGCCCTCCCACAGGTAGTAGCCGGTCGTTTGGCGTTCGCGGAATGCCCAGAAGTCATCCAGCAGGTAGTCCGGTCGCACGTACTCGGTGACCGCGTCGCGGAACACCACCTTCACCGCCTCGGCCAGCCGGGCGTGGTCGTAGCTGTCTCGGCGGAACTCGAACTTGTCGGGCAGGTGTCGGGCGAGGTCGCGGACGGCCGGCCAGTCCTTCACCGCCTGCGTGTGGCCGAGGAAGTATTCGAGGAAGTAGGTCTTGTGCTTCTTGTCCCGGAACTCGTTGCCCTCGAAGAAGAAGGCGGCCGGCTGGCGGCAGGTGGGCTGGCCGCACGTCTGCATGGTGAGCAGCGGGCCGAACGCGAGCGAACGGCCGTCGGGCGAGTCGAGCGTGAGGGCGATCGGCTCACCCCACGGGGTGTGCGTGTGCGGCGCGACGTGCGGCAGGCCGCCGTCGCCGGTCCACTCGTGCGGCTGCCCGTCGGGGGCGGTGCCGCGGAGCCGCCGGCCGGCGAGCAGCGGTCGCAGCGCCGTCAGGCAGGCGTTCAGCTTCGGCAGCCACTCGACGACCTGGGCGACGTAATGCTGGCGGTCCTTGCGGAACGCCCCGTGCCCGAGTTCGCTATTCCGCCACTTCACGAACCCCATCTTCTTGTCGGTGCCGATGAGGGTGTTCCGCGTGTCGGTCGGGTCGCCGTTCGGCTTGAACAGCAGGTCGACCAGTTGCGGCCACGTCCGCCGGCCGGCGTGCGCGGTGCCGTCCCGCACCTGCTTGAGCGAGTCGAACAGGAGCGAGTACCAGTCGCCGTCGGCGAGCGGCTTGAACAGCCGTTCCACCAGCTTGCTCGCTCGCTCTTGGCCGGGGTCGGCGGCCAAGCAGTCGGCGACGGACGCGGCGGCGACGAACTTGAGCAGCGCCTCGAAGGCGTCTTTGAGTTGCAACGTCGCCGGGATGGGCTGGTCGGCGGCGATCTCCTCCCACACGCGGCGGTACGTGACCGCGAGCGGGAAGGGGAAGTCCCGCTCGACCCAGTCGAGCTTCGGCGGCAGGTCGTCGGGGGCGAAGTACATCGCAAGTCACTCCGTGGGGAGTAGGCCGAGTTTGCCCAGGATGAGCGACACCGTCGGGCTGACGCGGCGGCCGTCGGCGGTGGTGCCGCGGCGGACGTCCGCCGGCCCCACCCAGGCGTTCTCCGGTGCCGCCTCGGCCGTCCGCTCCGCGGCGGCGGTCAGCGTCACCTCGAACACCCCCATCACGTACCGGGTGAGCACGCGGGCACTCTCGGAGAAGGCGACGTAATCCAACCGGGCGAACGGCTCGGCCGGCACAGCGAACTCGTCGGCCGACAGGTGCAGTTCCTCTTGCACCTCGCGGGCGGCGCACTCGCGGAACGACTCCTCGCCCTCGCGGTGCCCGCCGACGAAGTGCAGCGCCCGCCAACTGTCGCTCCACTGGCACAGGTACGCCCACCCGGCCGGCGTGGCGGCGCGGACGAGCGCGACCGCCGCCTGCGACTCGCGGTGTGGGGTGGGGTTCATGACACCCCCTCGAACGGCACCAGATCCATTTGCGTCAGGAGTCGCGGTGCGGTGTGGGACGCAGGCATCACGGCGGCTCTCTGGGGAAACGGGTACGCGGAAATGGTACCCGAATCGGACCGACCGGGCGGGCGATTCCGCCGCGGTTGCGGGCCGCACAACCGGGTTGCACGCCGGGCAATCAGCCGCCACGGTTCACCCGCTCGTCCCTACGATGGCCGGTACCCCGGGAGACCGCCCGTGACCCCGCGCCCCCGCATCCTGAACGACTCCCCGCACCCCGTCGCGGTGCCGTACTCGCTCGTCTTCGACGACACGCTCACCCCGTCGGCGCGGGTGTGGGCGGTCTGCTTCACCCAATATCAGGTGCTGCGGCTGGTGGTGCTCGCCCACGTCAGCCAGTACCTGCGGGACGACATCGACACGACGGCGAAGGCGGCGGTGAAGGCGACGAACGAGCAGATCGCGGGGCTGAAGTCGCCCATGTTCTCCAACTGGGTGACGGCCGTTCGCACGTTGCCGCGGCACTGGGCGGCGCTGAACCTCTCGCCCCTGTTCCCCGACCTGATCGGGCGGTTGAAGGGCATGCCGGCGACGGTGCGGGGCGTCCCGGATTCGTCCGGCGCGACTACCCTGCCGCCGCTCGAAGCGGTCGTCGCCCTCCGCAACCGCATCGCCCACGGCGGCATCGCGGACGAACCGCTCGCCGGGCGGCACCTGGCCGAATACCTGCCGGTACTGGAGGAGGTGTTGACCGCCTTCGACTTCCTGGCCGAGTGCTCACTGCTGGTGTGCGACGACCGGGAGCGGGCGAAGCAGGGGCTGTCGGTGAAGGTGCAGACCCTCCGCGGTGTGACCCCGTCTGACCCGGAAGAGGTGGAGTTGTCGAAGCGGCTGGAAACGGCGTTCGGCGAATCCTCCGCGGTGCTCGTCACGCCCGACGGCACGCCGATCCCGCTCGACCCGCTGCTCCGCCCACTGCCGCACGACGAGCCGCTGTACCTGTACGACGGGCATTACGGCATCCGGGTGACGGCGAAGACGGAGGCGGTGAACCGCTACGTGTACTACCTGGGCGTGCGAGACAAGCGGAGCGGCACGGCCGAGTGCCAGACGGCCGCCGAACACCTGCGAACACTCCTCGCCGCCCGCAACATCAGCTACGACTTGCCGAAGGACCGGGTCCACCCGTGGACCATCGCCGAGGCCGCGCTCGACTACAGCCGCCGCACCCTCACCGACCTGCTCGGCCGGAAGTACTTCCCCGAGTGCTACGAGCCGTTCCCCAGGGTGGACGACCACCTCGACCGCTTCCTGAGCGTGCCCGACCGCAAAGAGTGGAAGGACACCACCCGCCCGCGGTCCCGCAACGGGCTGCTCCTGCTCGGTACGGCGGGCAGCGGGAAGACGGCGTTGCTCGCCCGCCGCGTGAAACAGTTGCTCGCCCCGCCCGAACCGGCCCCCGGCGCGCCCGCCGACCCGGACGCCGACCGCCGCAACCCGAACGTGGTGCTGTTCCTCCGCGGGAACGGCATCGCCCTGCGGCCGGACGGCGTGTCGCTGTACCGCGACGTGGCCGAGAAGTTGGGGGTGGCGGTCGGCGAGAAGGTGGTTCGGGATGTCAACAAACCGTTCAAGGCGGAGCCGGACAAACACGCGGGCATCGGCAGCTTCGACGAACTGTTCGCCCACCTGCACAAGGGGTTTGTGAACGACCAGGTGGCCGGTCGCCGGCTGGTGCTGGTGTTCGACGCGCTGAACGAGGCCCCGTTCGCCGAGCAGATCACCCGCGAGGCGTTGCAGTTGGTGAGCCTGGCGGCCCGCTACCCGTGGTGCAAGGTGGTGCTGTCCACCCGCGACGAGTGGCTGACCATCCTGCCGGAGAAGATGAGCGCGAACGAGGCCGACCCGCGGGTGGTGGCGCGAGACCACCTGTACGACCCCGACCCGAACCGGTCGAACGACTCGCGCCGCCTGCCGGCCCTCACCCTCGACCCGCTGGCCGCCGACCACGCCGAGCGCATCTACCGCCGGCACCAGGATCGGGTCCGTGCCAAGACCGAAGAGGGGTATGCCATCCCCGCGTGCGCCACGCCGTGGGAGGAACTGCCGGGGGAGGTGCGGACGCTGCTGACGAACCCGCTCTACCTGTACCTGTTCCAGCGGGCGTTCGCCGGCCGGCCGGTGGGTGTGGTCGGCGGGGCGCCGGAACTGTACGCGGCGTATGTGGAATCGGCCTACGAGCGGAACATCGGGCCGGCGGTGCGGGCGGTGGTCGAACACCTGTGCGCCGACCCGGAGCGAGCGACGGCCGACCTGACGGACGACGACGTGAACGCCCTGCGGCTGGGGTGGAACGCCGGCCGCACGGCCGTCGAGATCCGCACCGACTTCCACCCGGTGGAGATGCTCGTTCACGAGGGGTTCGTGACGAAGCGGGTGCGGGAGGAGGGCGGCGGGTATCGGTTCGTGTACCAGACGGTGGCCGAGTACCTGATCCACCGCCACCTGCGCGAGCGGATTGCGACGGGTACCGACGAGTTCGACTACTGGCTCAAACTGGCGAAGTGGGAGAAAGCGTTCACCGAGTACGCCGGGGCGATGCTGTTCTTGCTGCGAAGCTGGGAACAGAGCGACGACAAGCGCGAGTGGATCGGCGAGCTGACCCCCACCGCCCCGGAATGGGTTTGCAAGTCGATCTACTCGCTTCTTGTCCAGTTGACCCAGAACGACTCCGCGCCCGGACGGCTGTCGCCCCGTGCGAAAAGGCTACTAGTGGGTCACTTGCCTCGCTCATGGCCATACCGCCGTCGGATCGGTCGCCGGGTGCATGCTCCCGACCCGCCCACGGCGTGCCGGCGTTCTCGCTGCCTCTTCCGCCGGGCGGCCCGCTTGCCGCCCCACACGAACG
>JANNDF010000033.1:0-24713 GCA_031387445.1 Planctomycetia bacterium | reverse complement strand
CGGCGGCTCACGCCGCTCGGCTCGCCATGTCAGCATCACTTCCTCGTCGGGTAGATCGGCATCACCGGTTTGATGGGCGAGTTGTAGTAACTCGACTGGTACGACTTCGGGTCGGGCAGCGGGCTGATGCCGCCCTGGATCGGCGCCGCCTTCGGCTGCGAGCCGAACAGGTTGTTCACCGTCCGGATGATCTGGCTGTTGTCGATCATGCCCGACACCACCCGGCCGAAGTACTGTGTGGTGCCGGTGAAGATGTTCGTGGTAGTGTCGAGCGGCTTGACCACCAGGGCATTCGTGTCGATCACCTTGCCGCGTGGCTGTTGGGCGTGGGCGGTGTCCGCCGCGAACAGAACTGCCGCCACTGCTGCCGCCACCGCGAGACCGTGTCGCATGGCCTTCCCCCGTGTTCGATGCTGTGGGTGCGTGCCCCCGCACACGATCGAACGGAATACCCTCGGTGGCGGTGGTGTCAATCCCGCGGGCCGTGAAATAATGTCATTTTTGGCTCAAGTGGCATGAATCTTCGCACTTGAAATCACCTCCCACCCGCTTAACCTGATGGTCGCACTTGATGACCGCGGGGCAAGGATTGCCCCCGACACCAACTCGCTTGACTGCACGGAGGCTACTTGATGCGCACCCTCGTCCTCGGCTCCACCGGCACCCTCGGCTCGGCCATCCTGAACGCCACCGCGGAGCGACACTGGCCCGCCCTGGGCACCTGCTACCGCGGCACCCAGCGGCACCTGCCGGCCGTGGACGTACGGGACACCGACGCGATCAACGAGTTGATTGCCGACTACCAGCCGGACGCGACCGTGTGTGTCACCCCCATCGACGACCCGGCCGACGCCGGGCGACTGGCCGCGATGGTGCGGACGCACGGCGGGGTGCTGGTGGCGTTCACCAGCGAGGCGGTGTACGGCGACTGCAAGGTGGCCATGCGGGAAGAAGACGCGCTGAACCCGGCGACCGACCGCGGCCGGCACGACGAAGCGGTGGAAACGGCGATCCGTGCCGAGTTGCCCGAGCGGCATCTGATCCTGCGGACGAGCGGGGTGTTCGACGGCGGGCGGTTCGGCCGCGTGACCCGGCTGCTGCACCGGCTGAAGAAGGGCGAGGTGCTGCGGGCCGATAACGAGCGGTTCACCCTGCCCACGTTCGCCGCGGATCTGGCCGAGGTGACGCTCGACTTGCTCACCCACGGGCACGCCGGCACGTTCAACGCCGTCGGCCCGGACAAGCACACCGAGTTCACCTTCGCCCGCCTGGTGGCCCACCTGTTCGGGTACGACGCCGACCTGATCCAGCCGACGAAAGGCGACGCCCGCCCGCCGCGGGTGATGCTCGACCGCTTCCGCCTGCGGGCGCTGCTCGGCGCGCAAGCGCTCCGCCCGACGGGGGACGCACTGCGGGTGGTGCGGAGTGCGATGGGCGAAACGAACCGCATGAAAGTGGCAGCGTGAAGTGGTCCACTCGCTCCGCGGGCGGGGCATGTAACCCGCTCGCGGCTACACCGTCGCCCAGTTCTCGACCGACAACCCCGGAATCGCCAGCAAATCGGTATTGGACGACACCACCGTGCAGTCGCCCAGGGTGAAAGCCACCGCCGCCAGTTGGATGTCGGGGATTTGCATCGGCCGGCCGATCCGCTTGAGCAGTGCGGCCAACCGACCGAACTCCTCCGCCGCCTCCACTTCAAACGGCCAGATCTTCACCGTCCGTATCCCCCTTCGAGCGATCTTCAGGTTCTTGTCCCGCGTTTGGCTCAACTCGATCCCGTGTAAAAACTCGCCCCAGATCGGTATGCAGGTGCCGATCTTCGCCCCCTTCCGACGCGCCTCCTCGGCCTTCTGATCCACCCCACGGCGGGTGTGAATGAGGTCGCCGAGCGCGTTCGCATCGAGGACGTAACGGCGGGTCATTGAAACCTCCCGTCCACCCGCTTCACATACTGGTCCCACATGGCTTTGTTCTCCGCTTTCCGCTCGGCCAGAATCCGTTGGAGTTCCTCACCCGCGTCGGGCGCTTCGGCCGCCAACACCCGTAGCTCTTCCATCGCCTCGATCCAGGCGGCGATGGCCTCGGGGCTGTCGCCGGTCAGGTCGATGTCTTCGACTGTTGGTGTGGGTTCGACGGACACCTCGGTCCCGTCCGCCCAGTCGGCGGGCGGCGGGCCGTGCAGTTCGATCTTCCCGCCGCGGAACGTGCCAGTGACGGCGCTCATGGGTCGGCCCTCCAGTGCTCTGCTCGCTCCGCGAGCGGGTTCAAACAGACCGCCCGCGGAGCGAGCAGAGCACTTCACACCTTCTCCAGTGTACCCGCGATCCGCTTCAGCACGACCTCCTTGCCCAGCACGGCGAGGGTGTCGAACAGGCCGAACCCGACACCCGTTCCGGTGACGGCCACCCGCAGGGGCAGTTGCAGCGCCCCGAGCTTGATGCCCTTCGCGGCGAGGAAGTCGTGGGCCGCTTTCTCCGTCGTCGCGGCGTCGAACGGCTCGCACCCGGCCAGCACCCCGGCGAACTCCTTCACCAGCTCCTTCGCCTGCGGGTTCTTCGCGTCCTTGAACGCCTTGTCCATCGCCTTCTGGTCGTACTCGACCTCGGTGTTCAGCACCGGCCGGGCGAAGGCGAGCACGTCGCTGAACAGCTTGATGCGATCCGCCGCGGCGTCGATCACCTTCGTGAGCACCGCCCGTGTGTGGTCGTCGAGCGTGTCGCCGATCAGTTTGGCCTTCTTCAAGAACGGGATGCACCGCTCCAGCTTCTCGGCCGTGGGCAGCAACTTCATGTGCTCGCCCTGAATCCAGAACAGCTTCTTGGCGTCGTAGTTGCCAGGCGCGTCCGTCACCCGCTCCAGGCTGAAGTTGGCGATCAGCGTGTCGAGGGTCATGAACTCCGTCTCGGCGTCCATGCTCCACCCGATCCGGCACATGTAGTTGATGATCGCTTCGGGCAGGTAGCCGATCTCCTTGTAATAGGCCACGGCGATGATGTTCAGGTCGTCGCGGCCGGCGATCTCGTCGTCGGTCCACCCGCACGCCTTGAACTTGGCGATCTCATCCGGGCCGAGCTTCGGGGTGTCCCGCTTGCTCATCTTCTTGCCGTTGAAATACACTTGCGGGACTTGGGCGAACGTCGGCAGCGACGCCCCGAGCGCCTCGTACATGAGCAGCTGTGGTGGCGTGTTGGACAGATGTTCGATGGCCCGCACCACATGCGTGATGCCGAAGTCGATGTCATCCACCACGGTGGCGAAGTTGTAGACGGCCCGGCACAGGCCGGTCTCGTTCGGCCCGCGGAGCAACATCGGGTCGCGGATGGTGTCGGTGCTGATGTCCTGCTTGCCCACCACCGCGTCGGTGAACTTCACGTGCCGCCCCGGTTCCACCTTCAGCAGCAGCGGGGCCTTCTTCGCCGCGTACTGCTTCATGTTCTCTTCCGCCGGCACGTCGCGGTTGGTGCCGCGGTGGACGTAAGGCTTGCGGGCCAACTCCGCCAGCCGGCGGGCCTCGTTCTGCTCCGCTTCGGTGGTGTAGTCCGGGTACGCCTTGCCCTCGGCCAGCAGCTTGAGCGCGGCGGCCTCATACTTGTCGTTCCGCTGCCCCTGGTAGTACGGCGTGTGCGGGCCGAAGCTGTCGCCGTTCGCGTCGTCGGTCGGGCCTTCGTCCCAGGTCACGCCCAGCCACTTGAACCCGTCGATAATCGGGCGGACCGCCTCGGCCCGGTTGCGGCTGTCGTCGGTGTCGTCGATGCGGAGGATGAACTGCCCGCCGTGCCGCTTGGCCAGCAGCCAGTTGAACAGGGCGGTGCGGACCCCGCCGATGTGCAGGTAGCCGGTGGGACTGGGGGCGAAGCGGGTGCGGACGCTGGCCATAGCGCGGAACTCGTCGGAATGCGGAATGTGGTAAAGGATAGGGCCGGGGGTGGTTCGGTTCAGGGATCAATTCAATCAGGACACGGATGGAGAGGATGAAGGCAGGGATGCCGAGGATCAGACAGAACACAGATTTTTCCGATCCTCTTCATCCCTGTCTTCATCCTCTTCATCCGTGTTCCGTTCTGTTGGTCCTTCCTCCCCGAACCCAACACCACCACCCGCGTCTATCATGGCACTCACGGGAACTCAGCCATGATTGAAATTGACGGCAGCGAGGGCGAAGGCGGGGGGCAGATCCTCCGCTCGGCGCTGGCGTTGTCCATCCTCACCGGCAAGCCGTTCAAGCTGATCAACATCCGCGCCCGCCGGACGAAGCCGGGATTGGCCCCGCAACATTTGGCGAGTGTACGGGCCGCCGCGAACATCTCCAGCGCCCAGTACAAGGGCGGGCAGATCGGCAGTGCAGTCCTCTACTTTGAACCGGGCACCTGCAAGGCGGGCAAGTACGCCCTCGGCGTTCACACCGCCGGGGCGACCGCGCTCATTCTGCACTCGATCTACCTGCCGCTCGCATTGAGTGGGGGCGAGAGCACGCTGACCATTACCGGCGGCACGCACGTCGCCCACGCCCCGTGCTACCATTTCCTCGAAACCACCTGGGCGGCGTACCTCAAGCGGATGGGCATTGAGATCGACCTGGAAATGGCGAAACCCGGCTTCTACCCGCGAGGCGGGGGCGAAATCCGGGCGGTCATCCGTCCGTGTTCTGCCGTGCGTCCGCTGAACCTGACTTCGTGCCCGGAGTTGACCACCGCCGGCGGGTTCGCGGCGGTGGCCGATCTACCGGTGTCGATCAGCAAGACCATGAGCCGACGCATGGCCCACCAGTTGAAGAAGGTGGACGTGGAGAGCCACATCCCGCAACAGGAGTGGGAGAACGGCCCCGCGGCGGTGGCGGCGGTGTTGTTCCGCCAGTCACCCGTTCCCCCGCTGTTCTTCGCCATCGGCGAGCGCGGTAAGCCGGCCGAGGTGGTGGCCGACGAAGCCGCCGAAGAGGCGGTGAACTTCAAGAAGAGCGGTTGCCCGGTGGACCCGCACTCGGCCGACCAGATCGTGCTGCCGCTGGCGTTCGCGGCCGGATCGAGCGAATATCGCGTGAGCGAAGTGACGCAACATTTGCTCACCAACATCGAGACCATCCGGCGGTTCGTGGACCGGCCGATTTCGTGCGACGGGTCGGTTGGGAGTTCGGGCACGGTGCGGGTAGAATGATCGCCATGCCGACCGCCGCCATCGCGTCCGTATCTCCTGTTACCGAGGCCGAAGGACCGGGCGTGCGGTACGCGCTGTGGTTCCAGGGGTGCCCGCTGCGGTGCCCCGGCTGTTGCAACCCGGAGTATTTGCCGTTCAATGGCGGCACCCCGCGGGCGGTGGACGAACTGCTCGCCGAAATCCGGCAAAGTCGGGAACAATTCGGCGTGGAAGGGATCACACTGCTGGGGGGCGAGCCGTTCGCGCACGCCGAACCCGCTTCGATGATCGCCGCCGGCACCCAGGCTCTCGGCCTGAGCGTGATGGTGTTCTCCGGGTTCACCCTGGAACACCTCCGCGACTCGCCCGACCCGCACGTCAGCCGGCTCCTCCAGCACACCGACATCCTGGTCGATGGCCCCTACGTGCGGGAGCAGCCCGACACGTCGCGGCGGTGGATCGGTTCGACGAACCAGCGGATCCACTTCCTGACGGAGCGATACCGGGCCGACGACCCGAGCTGGCAGAAGCCGAACACGCTGGAAATCCGCGTGCGGGGTAGGGAAGTGCTGGTGAACGGCTTCCCGGCCGCGGACGCGAAAGGGCTGTGGAAGGGGTGGAAGCGGAAGGGGTGAAGCGGGGAGTGGGACCAACAAAACGAACACGGATCAAGAGGATGAAGGCAGGGATGAAGAGGATCAGAAGAATTCATTGTTTCGATCCTCTTCATCCCTGCTTGTTCCGTGTCATCCGTGTCCTCTGAATTGAACGGTCTTCTGTCTCGTGGCGGGGGGTGAGGTCTTGGAAACAGCCGGCCCGCAAGCCGTATCGCGGTTCGAGTTCAACCTGCTCCGCCTGTTGCGGTTCGTGCTCGGGCACATGCCGCCGGAGCAGGCGCTGAACTACCTGTCGGCCAAGGTGCCGTGCCCGCCGTGCCTGAGCGAAGCGGCCGTGCGGATTGCCGAGGACACGATCGCGAAAGCACTGGTGCTGCACCTGGTGCGGTCCGGCGGGTGGCGAAAGGAGACCCAACTGCGAGGCGGCAAGCCGACGACCGGCAAAGCGTGGGAGCGACTCCCGCTCAGCGAGCGGGAGTTGGAGTTCAGTAAGCACCCGCTCGCCTTCATGATGTGGTTGACGGCCGAGAAGGTGACGGACACGAAAGAGCCGTGGGACGTGCCCGCTGGGTCGCTCACCCCCGCCGACGAACTGTTCTTCGCGGTGGCGTTTGACAACCTGAAGGCTGAGCCGAACGTGGCGACGGTGCTGTCCGAGAAGCGGGCGTTCCGCGACAACCCGCTCTGCTGGCTGAACGCCGGGGCCGACTTCGCCGTGCCGGGGGAGGTCGCCCCGCCGAGCTTCGAGCCGCTGACGACTGGCGTGCGTGCGGTGATCGTCGAGTGCCTGAACCCGGACCTGGCCCAGCGGTGGATGAAGTCCGAACGCGGCCGCGGGGAGATCGGCGACTGGAAGCAGATGCGGGCGACCGGGATGACGCTCAACCGCACGCTGACCGACTTCCTGACCGCGTGCGGCATGGCGAACCGGCCGGACCTCGCCCGGTTCGTGCTGACGGCGGCGAAGGTGATTCTGAGTCAGGGCAACCTGACCCCGCAATACTGGACGGGCGGACTGCACGGTCAAGGCCCGCCGCGGCTGGCGGATCGGCTGGAGACGCAGCGGGCGGCGGTGGTGCTGCCGAGGCACATGGCGACGCTGCAAGCCTGGGATCGCAAAGCGCGGGGGATCGGCTACTGGGACGACGACTATCAGGCGAGCCAGTTGTGGAAGGAAGACTGGGAGCGGGCCGGCGGGGAAGTACTGGCCGCGACCGCGCATCGGATACTGGAGATGTTGGAACCCCTGAGAACGTGAATCCTGAGACCGGAGGATGTTTCGGATGGGCGTGACTGCGGAATTTACACTCGTGTCCCGAGCGCATTACGCCCGGCTGTTGGCCGACCCTGCTGTCGCCTCCGAGTCTGAAGCGAGGGTGCAGTTTTGGGTGGGTAAGTCCTGGGTATTCTTCAAAGAGGTATTCGAATCGTTTGGGGAACCGTTGAACAAGGTGTTCACGGGGGATTATCTCCCGGAAGGGATTTGGGGGTCATGTGGTGGCGAGGGGCACTTCGGGTACATCAGTCCAGAGTTGGCCTCCGCGATCAGTCAGGCGTTGATCGGTGTGGAACCAGAACAGATTTTCGCTCGGGCGACTGAGTTGGGTCTTGTGCTGGTCTCGGAACATGCGTTGTTTTACCGCGAGTATTACTTCGAGATAAAGATCGGATTTCGTGTGGCGGTTCGTTGTGGTGGCGGGTTGCTGATAGGGATTGGCTAAATAAGTCGGGGGCAGCATCTGAGCCGACGGACAAGAGAGCTGTGTTGACAGGTAGCCCGACGCGCGTGCGAGGGGCGGACCACGATTTTCCACAGGTGACTCGCCCCTCGCTCGCGCGTCGGGCTAACAGGAACGAACCATGAGCCGCGCGTACCGCATCACGGTCAAAGAGTCCACCACCCGCGAGCTGAAGGGGTCGGACGAGATCTGCACGCAGTTGGAGGTGCTCGAAATCCTCCCGCCCGAGCGGATGGGCGAGTTGCTCAAGAAGGAGTTGAAGGAGAAGGGGTTCAAGGAGGAAGAGGACGGCACCCTCACACGCAAGGAGGGGAACATCACCGTGAAGGTGGACCCGAAGTCGTGCGAGGTGAGCGTGAAGGCGGACGTGGAGGAGGAGGTGAGCATCGAGGCGAAGCGGGAGGCGTCCGGGTACGACGACGTCGGGCCGGGGCAGAAGGAACTCCGCGAGCGGGTGAAGAAGCAACTGGCCGAAGACCTGGAGAAGAAGGCCGAGAAGGAGACCGAGCGGCTGCAAGGGCAGGCCACCGAGGAACTGGAAAAGAAGCTGTGCGACCTGCAACCGGAACTGAGCGACGTGGTGAACAAGGTCACCCGTCAGGCGATCAAGGAGAAGGCCCAGCAGTTGGGCACCGTGAAGGAGATCAGCGAGGACGAGGAGTCGGGTTCGCTGACGATCAAGATCGAAGTGTAGCCCGGAGCGGTCGGCTGTCGGCGTTCAGCCGTCAGCCAGACAGAAGCCGTCACACCCTATCCGCCATTCGATCAGTGTTCGCTGATGGCTGACCGCTGATCGCTGACCGCTGAGAGCTGCCCCGCCGATGTCCACCGTCATCCCCGAAACGCAACTGCCCTCCGCCCTCGACGCCACGCAGGCGGTCGAAGCGGCGTACTCGTCCGAGATGGCCGAGGTCGCCGGGCACCTCGTCCGCGGCTTGCCCGTGCTCATCGAGTGCGACAAGGAACTGGCCCCGCACCTGTTCATGAACGTGCGGGCTCGGCTGCGCGACCAGAACCTGCGGTGCATCTACCTGGACGGCCGCCCGCGTGAGGCCGACCAACAGGGGCCGATGCCGGTCGGGCTGATCGGCACCATGATCGCGCAACTGCGGGAGGCCGTGCGGGGGGCCGTGGACCGCCGCGTGGTGGTGTTGCCGCACCTCGACCTGCTCACCACCAGTCAGGGCGGGCTGACGGGCGAAGCCCGCGAAGTGATCCCGCTGCTGTACGAGAACCCGGAACTGGTGTGGCTCGGGTTCAAAGACCCGACCTTCCCGCTGCCGAAGGTGATCGAGAACCTGTTCCCGCACCGGATGAGCATCCTCGGCATCAACCGCAACCGCCTGCGGAGCCTCATCACGCAGCGCGAGAGCCGCAAGTTCGGCCGACAGTTCAACCCGTGGCAGCTCTACAAGTACGTGTCCGGGGTGAACGCCGTTCGACTACGGAAGCTGCTGAGTACGCTCGAAGGCGAGGACTACCCGGCCGACCCGAAGCAGTCGGTGCGGCAGTTGCGGAACGCCACCCTCTCCGGCGAGATGGAAATCCCGGACGTGGACCTGGACCGCGACATCGGCGGGTACGCCAAGACGAAGAAGCAGTTGAAGCAGGAAATCCTCGACGTGCTGGCCAAGCGGGACAACAGCACCAACGTCGAGGACATCGGCCGGCTGGAGGAACTGCTGCCGAAGGGGATGATCTTCTGGGGGCCGCCCGGCACCGGGAAGACGTTCTTCGCCAAGGCCATCGCGACGGCGATTGGTGCCGCCATCACGATCGTGTCCGGGCCGGAACTGAAATCGAAGTGGGTGGGGGAGAGCGAGGAAAATCTGCGCATGGTGTTCCACAAGGCGCGGCAGTCGGCGCCGGCCATCATCGTGTTCGACGAACTGGACTCGTTCGCCACGCGGCGGGGCACGTTCACCGGCAGCGGCGTCGAGCACAGCATGGTGAACCAACTGCTCACCGAGATGGACGGCTTCCACAAGGAAGAGCTGGTGTTCATCGTCGGGACGACGAACTTCGTGGAGAGCCTCGACCCCGCCCTGCTCCGCCCCGGCCGGTTCGAGTTCCACCTGCACATCCCGTACCCGGAGGACGACGACCGCCGCGAGATCCTGAAGATCTACGACCGCAAGATGAAGCTCCAGATGACCGACGAGGCGTTCGCCTACGCCGTGCGGCGGACGGGCGAGAACTTCATGACGAACACCGGCACCCCGTTCAGCGGCGACCACCTGAACGCCCTCTGCCGCAGTGTCGCCCGCATCCGGTTGCGGGACGACATCAACGGGCCGACCACCCCGAAAGAGGTGGAGCGCGGGTTCAACGAGTACGAGGAGAAGGTGGAACTGACCGACAAGGACGCGGTCATGGTGGCCACGCACGAGGCCGGGCACTTCGTCTGCTCGCTCTTCTGCCCGCACCACCCGCACCCGGAACGGGTGACGATTCAGAGCGAGATGCCGTGGGCACCCTTCTACACCGGGTACAAGAAGGACGACACCCGCAAGGTCGGGTACAGTCGGAACGAGTTGTTCGACCGCCTGTGCGTGCTGTACGGCGGCATCGAGGCGGAACGCCTGCTGGTGGGCGACGTGAGCACCGGGGCGAGCGGGATGGGCAGCCCGAGCGGCGACCTGTACCGGGCCACGCAGTTGGCGAAGATGATCGTGGAGGTGTGCGGGATGAGCCAGATGGCCGCCCCACTGCGGGTGTTCCGCGACGAGAAGGGCGACCGCGAGGTGATCTCCGGGCTGATGGCCGAGAGCATCGACCGGCAGATCAACACCATCGTGGCCGAGGCCCAGGCCCGTTCGGCGAAGATCCTGACCGACCACAAGGACGAGTTGGTGTCGCTCCGCGACGAACTGATCAAGGACAAGACCATCGAACCCGACCGGGTGATGGCGATCATCAAGGCGGTGCGGGGGAAGTACGCCGACGAGTTCATCAAACTCGGCTCGGCCCCGCTGCCGGACGAGACCACCCCGCTCGACAAGCCCGCCGACAAACCGACCAAGAAGGCGAAGCCCGCCACCGGAGACAAATAACGTGGCCGAACTGACCATCCTCCTCCGCCGCGACCCCGAGACGGGGCGGCAGAACATCGTGGTGAAGCTGGACAGCGACCCGGACTCCCTGCCCATCGAGCACGAGCAGTTGCACAAGCGGATCGTCGAGAAGTTGGTGGGCAAGGGGATGAAACCGGAAGACTTGGGCGAAGTCATCATCACCCGCGAAGGCGACGTGCAGCCGGTGCAGCCGACCCAGCAGCCGAACGAAGGGCAGCGCGAAAAAGCGGCCCAGGGGAACAAATAGCGGTTCAACAGGAAGGACACGGATGACACGAAACAAGCAGGGATGAAGAGGATCGGAATGAATATTGATTCTTTCTGATCCTCTTCATCCCTGTCTTCATCCTCTTCATCCGTGTCCCGTTTTTCCCAACCTGATCCCACCCACCATGATCCTCTGCTTCCCGAACGCCGACACCTTCCGCCTGGTGCTCACCAGCACCCTGCTGCCGGCCGACGTGACCATGTCCGCCGGCGAGGTGTTGTTCGCCGCCGACGGCCGCCTGTTCCTCGACACGCCCCACAAGCTGACCAAGAAGGCCGCCGGCGACCTGACCAAACTGGGCGTGACCGCGGTGAAGGCGATGCCGGGCGAGCCGGAGAAGGTGTCGTGCTGGCTGCAAGTGGTGCCGACGACGAAGGACAAGACCCCGCCGCAACTGAGCACGCAGGCCCCCGTTCTCTTTGAACTCCCCTCGGCCGAAGACCTGCCCGGCATCGTCGGCGAGATGATTCGCCTGGGCAACGACCGCCAGAGCTTCCGCTGGCTGGCGTCCGCGGACGACCCGGCCGACAAGCGGGTGCTCCTCCGCGTCATCGGCCCGCCGTACTACACCCTACTGCGGGCGCTCGACCAACTGGCCGCCGGCACGCACGGCCCGGTGCGGGCGTATACCGAGCAGGCCCCCCGCGTGTGGGTGGAGGTGGGCCACACGCACCCATTCGCCAACCAGATCAAATTGCCGGACGATTCCGCCGTACTCATCCGCGGCGAGCGGCACTGGACGTTCCTGCCCGAGCAGCCGTTCCAGGACGTGTACGAGGTGTTGCAGTTCACCCTGCCGAACGCCCCGGTCGAGTGGACCGCCGCCGACGACACCACCAAACTGAACGTGCCGCTCAAGCTGGTGCCCGGCAACGCCGCCGACGCCCCCGACCTGTGGGTACTCCGCGGCGACGGCGTCGAACAGCTCGATCAGTTCGTGAAGGAGGCGGAGGACCGGCTGACCAGCCGGCTGAAGTTCGCCGTGGCCGACGCCCCGAACGGCGAGAAGGTAGTCATCCTGCGGGTGAGCAACGCCCGCGGCACCCCGCCGGCCGTGCAGTTGCCCAGGGCCACCGGGTACAAGGCGCACAACTCGCTCGCCAACCTGTTCATCCCGGTCGGCACCCGCCTGCACCCGCAACTGCGGCGGGACGCCGTGCGCACCCTGTTGGCCGAAGACATCGACGCGGTGGTGTGGCTGCACCCGACCGGCGACGGCGCGTTCGTGCCCGAGACGGTGCCCGACAGCGCCTTCCAACCGCTCGACGACTGGGTCGAGTACGTCATCGAGACCGCCCACGCCCCGCTGAAGGAGTGGGTCGAGTCGGCCCGCTTCGACTTCGGCGGGTTCGTGTGTGCCGACGACAAGCAGCCGAAGCCGAAAGACCCTGGCAAGGGGCCGAAGGACCGCCCGAAGAACGAGAAGGACGGCGACCCGCTGAGCAACCCGAAGGACGGCGGCAAGCGCACCGCGAAGAAGGACGACGGCCTGGTCGCGCAGCTCGAATACGTGGTCCAGGCGGAGAAGAAGCCGAACGAGTGGAAGGTCCGCCGCGAGGAGTTGCAGAAGCGGTTCCTGGCCGTGGACGGCCCGCTCGACCACCCCGACCGCGTGGCCCTGTGGCCGCAACTGGCGGTGGCGAACACCGGCGCCGGTGACGCCGCGGAAGCGGCGCTGTGCTGGGCGAACGGCCTGTGGGAGCAGGAGGAGACAGAACTGGCGGTCGTTCGCGGGTGGGCGGCGAGCGAGTTCTCGAACACCGCGGGGGAGGTCACGCAACAGGCGTTTTCCCGCCGGCTGAACCAGCCCGACCCGCATCAGGGGGAGGTGCGGCAGTTCGCCGCCGCAGTGTACTCGCTGGCCCACCAGGAGCCGCCCCCGGCGTGGCTGCAGGCCGATTTGCCGAAGGTGCAGAAGTACATCGAGATCAACGAGCCGAAAATGCCGGTGCGGGTGGCGTGGCTGGCCGCGACCAAGCTGGCCAAGCTGAGCGGGGCGGACGTGCTCGGCCTCGCCCGCATCCGCGACCGCCTGCTCCAGCGGCTGCTCGAACACGGGCTGAACCCCGAGGTCGATCTGCCGTTCTTCCTCCGCACCGCCGGGCTGAATGACAGCGACCGCGTGCGGCTGGTGCGGGACGAGGCCGGCGAGTTGCACAAGCTGATTCGCAAGTGGGCGGAAGCCGGGTCGAAGACGGGCAACGTGCCCAGCCCGATGGACGGCAACCCGACGGCCGCTTACGTCGATCTGCTGTTCGCCTACGGGCTGGCCAAACTGGGCGAGGCGCAAGCGTCGGCGAAGTTGGCCGACGCCGCCCGACACACGTTGGAGAAGTTTCCGGTCGAAGCGGACAAGGGCATCGCCGGGCGGTTCCTGTTCAAGGCGTACAAGCACCGGGTGGATCAGGCGACCGCCGGCCAGTCGCTCGCCGGCCGCCTGCCGCCTGCCCTGTACGACGAACTCGACGACATCCAGAAGAAGAGCAACAACGTGGCGAACAGCCCGTACGGGATGGCCCACTTCGTCATCACCCGCATGCAGCAGCAGTCGCAGGTGCTCGAACCGGCCGAGCGGACCGACCCGTACAAGAAGTTCACCACCCCGCACGAGGGCGGGCTGAAAAAAGAGCTGCACGAGTTGTCCGCCGAGCGGGACCCGGTGCGGCTGGCGGGCAAAATCCGCGAGCTGTACAAGCGGGAGGGCACCGCCGCCCGCGGCAACAAGCCGCAGCCGATGACCGACAAGCAGTTCGACATCCTGCTCGACTGCCTGCCGCTGTCGGCCCGGTGCGGCGGGGCGTTCGCCGCCGAACTCATCCGGCTGGTGCCGGACGCCCTGCGGCAGCCGTTCCCGCAGAAGCCGGAGGCGGCCAAGAAGCAGGCCGAGTTGCTCGAACGCGCGCTGTTCCTGGCCGGCCACTTCGACCACCGCGACCTGGTCGGGCAACTGGTGGACGCCTTCGTGGAAGTGGTGAAGGGCAAGACCGACGACGCGCAACTGGAACTCATCAACGTCGTGTGCGGGTCGTGCGTCCGCAGCCTGCGGAAGCTCGGGCTGCGGGACGACATCGACAAACTGCTGCGCCAACTGCTGACGGCCGTGCTCGGGCGGGCGTCGGTGAAAGACTTGAAAGGGAAGTACGCCGGCCGCCCGGAGCAGTGGATGAAGGCGCTGCAAACGCTGCTGAACATCGCCGGCGGGTGGCTGACGTTCGGGCTGACCGACCAGGCCAACGGGATCCTCGACGAGGGCCGCAACGAACTGCTGTCCGCCGCCGGCCCGAAGCCGATGCCGCAGGACCACACGCGGCTGGCGAAGGCGTACATTTCGGCGGTGGGGCAGGGGCCGGCGGAGAGCGGGCTGCAACGCATCGCCGAGCTGTTCCGCAAGATGGACCCGGCGAAGATCACCAACTCGTTCACCTCCGCGCCGTTCTACTCGCGGCTGCACCTGAACGTGGTGGAAGAGGTGGTGCTGGCGGTGGTGAGCGACGACTTCGCGCTCGGCACTGCCGGCCGCCGCTGGCTGGAGGACGACGAGTACCTCGTCCGCCGCCGCATCCACGCCGACATGCGGGCGGCGTTGGCCGGCAGCGGGTTGTGATTCTGGTTCCCCTCTCCCACCGGTGGGAGAGGGGCTAGGGGTGAGGGGATTCGACACCACCAACGGGAGTGACCATGAGTTGGCAAGACGATCCCGTCCGATACGAGCGAGTACACCGCCGGGGACGGCGGGCCACCCGTGCGTATGCCGATCTCCTCTTCACATTCGGGTTTGCCCGCCTCAAAGAATCGGCTGAAGCGGAGGTGATCCGCTCGGCTGCGGCGGATGAGTTGGCCGACCTCGACTCTGACCAAGAATTCCACCGTCTGGCGCGGCAATCGTTTGAGTACCGCATCGCCGAGGCCTTGCGGGGCGAACCGCACGCCGGCACGCTCGACGACCGCTGCCCGGAGGTCATCGCGGCCATCCAGGTGGATAAGCGAGGCCAGCCGGCGAATTCAACAGCCCTGGAGCAGGCTTACCACCTGAGCCGGTTGCTTCAGTTTTCGAGGGTGCTGGAGCCGACGCGTTTCTACGACCCCTATGCCCGGTTCGTACGTGAATGCACGATGCCACCTCAGGCTCCATGGCAACCGCGGGAGAACACCGAGCCGCTGCCAGACCAATTGGCGGGCGCGGGATGTTCAACCGAAGCGGTGTGGCGTCACCTCGGCTGGCCGGTCGGGAGTGGAAGGGCGGAACTGCTCACATTTCTTAAACAACAGGCTCGTGCAGGTGCTATCGCGCGCAGCCCCGAACTGATCGCGGGTTTGGTGTCAAAACCTTTCCACATCGTGTCCAGGATGGTGTTGGTGACGGCGGCAGGCTTGCCTGTGTTTCAGAGCAGCTTTACCACCGTTTCAGTGTTCTCTCGGGCACATCTCGCCATCGTCGATTCGCTCGTGCTGGCCGTGGTCGGCACCGGGTCGCTTCCGCCTGAAGCCGAGCACCCGGAGCGGCGAGAATTGCTCCGCTCTCTCCGCCCGTCGGTGCTGGCGTGGATCGATGCAACGCCGGTGACGAAGGAGTGACAAGTTGGCGGGGGTGAGCAGAGGTGAACATGACACCAGAAAGTTCTGCTGCGGTGGACGCGACACTGACGAAGTTCCGACAGCACTTCGGCTTTGATCTGTGTCGCGCCAACCTCAACCCCGAATTCGTCTTACGCTCTCCCCCGTCGCGTGATGATCTGGCAATTCACTTTCTGAGCCAGTGTGACTGGTCTTCCGGAGAGAGGCAGTTCGACTACCAAGAAATGCGGCGCTGGCTTCTGGCTGAGGGGGTGATGCTCGTGCAATACCCCGCCATGCACCGCCCCATGTACCTCATTGCCCCGATCATTTCTGTTTGTCTGTCCACCGCCTACCACGCGACCGCCCGAAAAAACTTGGAAGCGATCTGGCGCGAAGGATTACTACCGGGCTGCTCGGGGCAAGGCCGGGCGAGTACCGGCCCCCGATTCGACTGCGAGGGAAACATTTACGTCTGTCTCAACCTGGGAATCCCGGATGACGCTGGACGGGCACATTCGTATTCGGCCCACTGGTGGCGCGACGAACTATCGAGAACGAGCGGCGAGGGCGATTGGGTCATTCTTCAAGTTGACCGGATAGAAACCATTCCGGGACTTGTGACCAACCGCGACTTCATGAGTGATTCCGGCGTCATCCTGACGGGGGTTAACGGCATTCCCCCAAAAAATTTGAACGTCATCTGGCCATCCGGAACGTGTGTCGGCGGCGGCTGATTTGTAGAGCCGATTCAGCCGCTAAGCTGACTTGCCCGGGAGGCCGTGTGCTACCATTCCCACATGTCGGCACTGCTGTTCCCCACTGCTGATGCTTTGCGATTGGCCCTGGCGTCGGGGGTGAACCCGCCGGCGGTCGCCCGCGGGCCGGTGGCCGCCGGGCCGGGCGACGGCGGCGAACTGTGGCTCGCCCCGTCGCACCCGCCGCCCCCTGAACTGTTCGCCACGTTGTCGCGCATCGGCGTGCGATCACACGCCCCGCCGACGGGGTTCGTGCCCGCCCCGTTCCCGTGCTGGGCCGCCACACTCCCGCTTCGCACCGACCCCACACCGCCCGCAGGGCCGCTGCTCGTCCGGTTACCCACCGAGCGCCTCGCCGGGTTCGTCGCTGCCGCCCGCAGACTTCGCCCGCAGCGCGTGCGGTTCCACCCGGATCGCCCGTTCGCGCTCGCCCAGTTCCCGCACCTGCCGGCGTACCTGCTCGATGACCCCGACATCACCGCCTATGCCGAAGCCGCCCCCGGAGTGTGGCTCCGCCACGGCTGGCAACACCCGCTGCCCGCGGCGCTGAGCGTGCCGGCGGGCCAGACGGCATTCGTCGATCCGCCGGGCGAGTGGCGTCTCGTGCCGATGCAGACGCTTGTCGAACCGGCCGAGGTGTTCTCGCTGGCGGTGCGCCCGCCGCTTGCCACCAATGTTGCCGAACGCCCGCCCGTCGTTCGCGTGCCGGTCGGCCTTCGCAAGCACATCACCGACGCCGCCGAAACCCTGTGGGCGTTCGACGGCCCGCCGCCGCAGCTCACCGACCTGCTCCGCACCACCGACGAGCGGGTGTTGTCGCGGTTCAGCTTTGCCGTGGTGGAATCGCGCGGCGTGCGGCGGGTGTGGGCGCGCCCGGTCGGACGAGGCAAAGTGCCCGTGCTGCCGGAGCCGTTCCGCGGGTTCGTGCCGCACCCGCTCCTGTCGGGTGTGTTCCTGCCCGTGGATCGCATCCTCGCACCGACGCCTCGCCCCGACCGCCTCGCCGAACTGTTGAACGTGAACCCCGGCCGCTGGGTGTGCGTCGAAGCGGTGGGCGGGTCGCTGGTCGTGCATCGCGTCCCCCCCGCGGCGTTTCGCCCGCTGTCCGATTTGCTGGAGTACACCGCCCCGGCCCGGCGGCCGCTGCCCGTGTGGAGGCTCGGTGACAGCCGGCTGTCGCTGCCCGAGGTGAAGCTGGCCGACGCCGTCGAACCACCCGTGCCGCTGGCCCACGCCGCCGTTCCCGTCGCGCCGCCCGTTCCGGTGCCCGCGTCGGCGTCGTGGCTCACCCGGTTGGCCGACAAACTGCTCGGCAGTGGTCGCCCGGAGCGGCCGAAGAAGGTGGCGAAGGCGGAGCGGCGGTCGAGTCGCGTCATCGCCCCCGCGGTTCGCAACACCCCGGACCGGGACGCCCACCGGCGGCAACTCGAACAGGCCGTGATCGACCACCCGACCGCGACCGCCTGGGCCGAACTCGCCGCCGCGACTGCCGACGCCGCCAGGCCCGCCGACGCCGCCCTGTGTTGGGTGAACGCCCTGTGGGACCGCGACCCGCCGTCGCCTGACTGGGTGGCCGAGTGGGTGCGGGCCGAACGCCGCGGCAAGCCCGGCCCGCGGCTGGCCGCCGCACTCGCCGCCGAGATCGGGTTCAGTTCCGACCCGCACGCCGACGCCGTCCGCATGACCGAACTGGTGAAGATGATCGACGCCCGCGAGGACGAGTTGCCGATCCGCGCCGTCTGGCTGGCTCGTCTGGCCGCGGCCCGTGCCGTCGGTGGCGACCCGCTCGCCCTCGCCCGCGGGCGGGATCGCCTGCTCGCCCGCCTGGCCGCCGACGGGCCGTCGCTCGACCTCGACGCCCCGGCCTTCCTGCGGTTCCACGGGAGCGTCGATGGCGACCCCTTCGGCGACGCCCGCAAGTGGCTGATGCACGCCCGCGAGCCGATGCACAAGTGGCTGCACAAGTTGTCCAGCGGCGTGCGGCTCGGCTGGGCCGGCCTCGACCCCGACCCGCGGCCGACGGCCGCCTACGCCGACCTGATGCTCGCCTGGGGCCTGAGCCGGCTGGGTGAACGCATGAAGGCGGACGAACTGGCCGCCCACGCCGAGCGGGTGCTGGCGACCGTCGGCGGGCACGGTGTCGATCCCGCCGTTCACGCCGCCCTCGTGGCTCGCTTCAAGGCTCGCATCCGCGACGCCCAGCACGGCCGCGGGCCTCTGAGCCGGGAGGCAACGCCCCCCGGACCCCCTACCGTTGTCACTGAAAGTCCGGTTCATGTGGATGACCCCGACGGCAGTTATGTGATCGCCAAGCTGGCCGACCGCTCTCGCGTCCTCTCCCCGCACGCTTCCGGCAACCCTTACGGTGGTGATGACCTCGCCCCGCTGCTCGGCACTGACGCCCTCGGCCACCGCCTGCACCGCCTCGCCCGTCACCCGTCCCCTGACGGTGTCGCCGCCCTGCTCGCCGACACCGCCGCCGACCCGACCGCCGCCACCCTGCCGCGGGTGGTGCTCGTCGCCGCCGAGTTGCCCGTCACCTACCCGCACCGCGTGGCCGAGCGGCTCATGCTGCTCCTGCCCGGTGCCGTTGCGTTGCTGCCCGAGGCGGTTCGACTCGCCTTCGACCCGCACGCCGACCCGCGGGCCTACGCCCGGCGGTTCACCAGCCGCCTGCTGCTCGCCGCCTGTCGGCTGGCCACCCGCTACGACCTGAACGGCGGGTTCGGAGCGTTCACCCGGTGGCTGCTAGACGCCGCCGCCAGCGGGGATGTGGTGGTGAAGGCCGCGGCCGGCGAACACCTGGCCGACCTGTTCGGCACGCTGCGGAAACTCGGCCTGACCGACCTGGCGGGCGAACTGGCCGGCGCGTGGGCCGACAGGCCGATCGGCTGGTTCGTGATGGGCCGCGAGGACAGAGGTTGGGAGCTGCTCAACGACGCCCGCGAGCGGCTGTTCGTCACCGGCATCGCCGACGACCGTGACCGCACCACCGCCGCCTTCGAGTACGTCGCGGCACTCACCCACGCCCCGCCGCGGCTGGCACTCGGCCGGTTGGCGGAGGTGTTTCAACTGCTGGATCGCGTCGTCACCGCCGGGGCGACGGCCCGCTACTTCGCCCTCACCCCGCTGGAGTTGATCGACCGCGCTGTGACCGCCGTCGTGACCGACGAGTTCAACCTCGGCCCGGCCGTCCGCCGCTGGCTGGACGACGACGAGTTCGTCATCCGCCGCCGCATCGCCCGCGACCTCGACGCCGCCCTGAGTCGAGACGGGCGGTCCTGGTAGTGGTTCTTTGCAACTCATTTGGGGGTGGTACTGCCCCCACCTCTCCCCTGCAGAGCGGGGGAGAGGTCGGATCGGGAGCGGAGCGGACGATCCGGGTGAGGGGGCGTCATACCAACTTGCAGTGATGTTCTGTTGTAGCCGGCCTCTGTGAGGCCGGTCCGGACCGGGGTCACAGACCCCGGCTACAGCAACAGATCAACGCAACTTGGTATCAGTCCTCCCCCTCACCCGCCGGGTTCACTCTATTCCCTCGGCGACCGCTCCCCCACTCCGCGGGGGGGAGGTGGGGGCGTCTGACCACTCCGTTCAGGTGCAATGAACCAGTAGGAGACCTTTCAGTCCAAAAGTGTGGGTCGGGAATTGTCGCTGCCACGCTCCCCGGGGTGGACCAAACCGCGACACCCGATCAAGACCCGCTCTGATGTGCGTGTTCCAGCAGTTCGAGCGGGCCGGTGATGAACGCGAGCGCGCCGGTGTCGGTCCACTGATCGACGTGATCGACGCCGGCTTCCACCCGCAGGTAGGTGCCGGCGGTCATCTTCACCCCGCCCATGTACAGCGTGCCTTCGAGCAGCATGCAGTCTTCGGCGGTGGCGTGCGGGTGGGCCGGCAGTCGGGCGCCGGGGGCGAACTTGAGCAGCGAGGAGAACCGCTTCTCCACAAGATCGACGTTCAGCACGCGGATCGAAATGCCGGGGTACGGCGTCGGGGCGAAGGCGGCCGGATCGGACGGGGAAACGGTGTGCCCCGCCGGCGGGTCGAGTTGGGCCAGCAGTGCCGATTTCAGTTGCGGCGGTGGGGCGACAGGATCGGCGTCAACGAAACAGGCGGTCGCACCGGCGAACCGCTCCCACGCCTCGGCGTCGAGGCCGGCACGCTCGGCCTCCGCCGCCTCGTCCGGGGTCAGTGCCCCGACGGCGTACAGGGCGAGCAGTTCTTCGCGGGTGGCGTCCACGCCGGACAGCGTCACGGATTGACTCCTTCCGCGCACAGGTCGCGGAGCCGCATCATCCCCAGCCGGATGCGTGTCTTCACGGTCCCGAGCGGAAGCCCCAGAGTGCGGGCGATCTGCTCGTGGGTCAACCCATCATAGAAGGCGAGTCGGATGAGTTCCCCCTGTTCGGGCGGCATTCGGGCCAGCGCCGCCGACACCCGCCCGGCGGAGTCGGCCATCTCCAGCCGCTCGCCCGGATGGGCGGTGGTGGCCGGCTCGCTCGCCGGTTCGCCGACCGTTCTGGCGGTCGCCCGCTTCCGCAGGCGGTCGCCCGCCCGGCTGCGGGCGATCATCAACATCCACCCGTCCGGGCTGGCGCGAGTCGAGTCGAACCGCCCCGCCTGGTTCCACACCTGGAGGAACGTCTCCTGAAGTACGTCGTCCGCGTCGGTGCGGTTTCCTAAAAATTTCAGAAGGAAACCGTACACCCGCGGGACGAGACGATCGTACACGGCGGCGAACGCCGTGCGGTCGCGGTCGCGGGCCACGCGGGCCAGCAGCTCGGGGGTGTCGGGCATCGCCTCTCCGGGGTGAGCGCCCGGTGTGTGTGAAACAGCATATTTGACACGCACACACATGGGACCACTCGGGAAGAAAAACCGCGGGGGTGAATCCGACCGGGGGCGGGCGGGCGTACATGGGAAGCGGTGCGGGCCCGTCCGCCCTGCCAACATTTTTCTGGCGACGGGAAGTCCTGTGCGGATCTCCGCCCACCCGAAGGCAGTCCTGGTACGATCTGTGTGCTCCTGACCCCCAGAGGTGCGACGATGACGCGATTCCTTCTGGCCGTGATCGCGGCCGGCGTGTGCGGGCTGGCGGTGCGGGCGGACGACAAGATGATCGCCCCGGCCGACCTGGACAAGAAGGCGTACAAGGCGGCGTTCACCGCCGCCGACACGGGCACCAAGACGTTCAACGCCGGCGACCAGGGCGGCTGCCTGAAGCTGTACGAGGGCACCCTCATGACCCTGGGGATGGTGCTCGACCACCGCCCCGATCTGGTGAAGGTGATTACCGACCAGATGGCCGCCGCCGACAAGATGGTGAGCGTGAAGGACAAGGCGTTCGCCCTGCGGGTGGCGCTCGACGCGGTGATGGAGGGCACCGGCGGGAAGGCGAAGAAGCCGCTGTGGGACCGGCTCGGCGGGGAGCCGGCGGTGAAGGCCGTTATTCACGACTTCGTGGGAGCGGCGGCGGGTGATCAGGCGGTCAACTTCCTCCGCGACGGCAAGTTCAAACTGGACGCCAAGGGCGTGGAACAACTGGAGAAGTACCTGGTGGAGATGGTCAGCTCGGCCACCGGCGGGCCGCTCAAGTACACCGGCCGCGACATGAAGAGCAGCCACGCCGGCATGAAGATCACCGACGCCGAGTTCGACGCCCTGGCCGGTCACCTGATCGCGGTGCTGAAGAAGTACAAGGTGCCGCAGGCGGAGACGGACGAGCTGGTGGGCATCGTGGCGAGTACCCGCAAGGACATCGTCGAGGTGAAGAAGAAGCCGCTGTGGGACCGGCTCGGCGGCGAGGCCGCGGTGACCGCGGTGGTGGTGGAGTTCCTGACGACGGCGGCCAAGGACCCGAAGGCGAACATCGACCGCAACGGCGAATACCCGCTGACGAAGGCGCGGGGCGAGGCGGTGACGAAGCACGTGGTGGATCTGATCAGCTCGCTGACGGGCGGGCCGCTCAAGTACACCGGGCGGGACATGAAGAACGCCCACCAGGGGATGAAGATCACGGAGGACGAGTTCAACGCCGCCGCCGGGCACCTGATCGCGGCGTTGAAGAAGTATAAAGTGCCCCAGGCCGAGATCGACGAGCTGGTCGGCATCGTGGGCGGCACGGCCAAGGACATCATCGAAGTGAAGAAGAAGTAAGCGGGCGGCGACTGCCGGCCCGTCCACAACTCTCCCTGGAGGGCCGGCAGATGACTCGACGGAACCTGTTCGCGGCGGTGGTAGCGGTGGGTGTGCTCGCGCTGGTCGGCTGCGGGCCGGTCAAATTCACCGAGGTGAAGCAGTTCGACCTGGGTACGGACAAGGCGGCACAGGCGTTCAGCGTGCCGGCAGTGGGTGCCGCCCAGGCGGTGAAGGTGGAGGTGACCTCCGACAACACGGTGGACGTGTACGTGCTGCTCGGCGTGTCGGCGGAGGCGGCCAGCGACATGCAAGAGAAAGAGCTGAAGGCGAAGGCGACGGCATCGAAGACCGGCACCAAGAGCGAGACGCTGAGCGTGCAGGTGCCGGCGGGTCAGGCGGTGACCGTGTGGGTCGGACGCAGCGGGGTGACTCAGAAGGCGAGCGGCACGGTGAAGATGACGAACTAAAGGCGAGCGGCCGGGGTCAACCCGGCCGCTCTCGTTGATGGTGGTTCGGATCAATAAGGCGGATCGCCGCCACCACCACCACCGCCGGTGGTGGCCGCGGCGATCTGGTCCTGGACCTCCGGCGTCACCTGCCGCGTGCCCTTGCACTTCGGGTACTTGGCACAACTCAGGAAGAACTTACCCCCGCCGAACCGGGACTTCCGCAGCGTCATCGGGCCGGCACACTCCGGGCAAATCTCCTTCACCTCCACGACCGGCACGTCGGACGGCTGCGCCGCCTTCTCGTCCGGCGGCGGCAGGATGTCCTTCAGCTTCTCCCGCAGCTCGGCGTTGATGCTCTTGGCGTTGCGGCACTTCGGGTAGCCGGTGCAGGCCAGGAACGGCCCGCGGAAGCTCTTCTTGATGGTCATCGGGCTGCCGCACTTGTCGCAGTCGATGCCCGTGACCGGCGGGGGCACCGGGTTCCCCTGCTCGTCCGCGTCGGCGGTGAACTTGCACCCCTTGGCGTCGGGGCACTGCACGTAGCGGTTGCCCGTCTTGCTGAACTTGAGCAGGAGCTGCTGCTTGCCGCACTGCGGGCACTTGGCCGGGCTGGGCAGGGTGCTCACCACCGGGTTGCCGTCCGCCCCGAGGTTCATGATGGTCGGGCAGTCGGGCGCGCCCTCGCACGTGAAGAACGTGCCGAACCGCCCGTCCTTCTTCACCATGAACTTGCCGCACGCCGGGCAGACGATGTTCGTCACCTCCGGCCCCATGCTCTCCTTACCGTCCTCGCCCCGCTTGTACGGGCACGGGTTCTCTTCGTCCTTCCACCCGCTGCACCCGATGAACTGGTTGCCCGTCTTGCGGCTGAACATGGCCAGCAGCGGCCGCCCGCACTTCGGACACGCCTCGCCGATCTCGATGCCCTTCTGCGACGGCATGTCCGTGTCGGCCTTCACCAGCAGCTCGTGGAACTCCTTCCAGAACTCGTTCAGAACGCCCTCGAAGGTGTGCTCGCCGGTCTGGATGCCGTCGAGTTCCTCCTCGAAGTGGCGGGTGAACTTCAGGGCCATCACAGTCGGGAAGTGCTCGGCCAGCAGTCGCGTGACCGTCTTGCCCACAGCGGTGGGGTAGAAGCGGCGGTCGCGTTGTTCGGCGTACCCGCGGTCCTGGATCGTCTCCAGCGTGCTCGAATACGTGCTCGGCCGGCCAATGCCCTCCTTCTCCATCGCCTTCACCAGACTCGCCTCGTTGTACCGCGGCGGCGGTTGGGTGAAGTGCTGGCTGGCAAACTGGTCGAGCCGATCGAGCGTCTGCTTCTCTTGCACCGCCGGCAGGAGCACGTCCTCACTCTTGGCCGGGGCCATCACCTTCCGGTACCCGTCGAACTTCTCGATGCGGCCGGTGGCGCGGAACAGCCCCTTGCCGGCGGTCACTTCGACGGTGGTGACGGCGAACACGGCCGGGGCCATCTGGCAGGCCACGAAGCGGTTGTAGATGAGCGTGTACACCTTCAACTCGTCCCCGCTCAACCCGAGCGACTCCGCCCGCTGCGGGGTCATCGTCACGTCCGTCGGGCGGACGCACTCGTGCGCCTCCTGGGCGCTCTTGCCGCTGGCGTAGAAGTTCGGCTTCTCCGGGCAGTACCGCGGGCCGAACGTGTCGCTGATGTACCCCCGCACGGCGGTGACGGCGTCGGGCGAGATCCGCGTGCTGTCGGTTCGCATGTAGGTGATGAGCGCCACCGCCCCCACCTCGCGGAGGGTGATGCCCTGGTACAGTTGCTGCGCCGCGCCCATCGTGCGGCGGGTGTTGAACCGCAATCGCAACGCCGCTTGCTGTTGTAAGCTGCTCGTGATGAACGGCGGCTGCGGCCGCTCGTGCCGGTCCTTCTGGTCCACCTTGCTGACGACGAACGGCACACTCTTCAGTTCGGCGACGACGACGTCAATCGCCGCCTCGCTGTCGAGCTTCGGGTCG
>JANNDF010000991.1:0-2610 GCA_031387445.1 Planctomycetia bacterium | reverse complement strand
CGGGTTCCGGAAGACCGCTCGCGGAGCGAGCAGACCACTTTACCTCGCCTTATCGACCACCTTCGTACTCTGCTCCTCGCTCAGCGGCTTGGTGGTGTGGTCGGCGAGCAGTTCCACCCGCACGCGGGCGTCGCCGGCTTTCGCCCCTTCCACCTCAATGGTGAACGTCGCGCTGCCGCCGGCCGGGATCTCCTTCACCACCGGGAAGAACAGCTTGTTCCCCTCCGGCTTCACCGCCTCGCGGTTCGCCCCACTGCCCCGCACGTTCGCGTACTCGTCCGGCACCACCGCCGTCACCTTCACGTTCTTCGCCGGGCCGGTGCCCTGGTTTTTCACGGTGATGCGGTAGCCCGCCCGCTTCCCCACCGGCACCGACTCCGACGGGTCGGCCAGTTCGAGCAGCAACGCCGGCTGCCCCTGAATGCTCACGGTCGCGTCGGCTTTCACGCTGTTCTGGCCGGCTTGCCCGTCCCGCGGGCTGGGCGCGTCACCGCTGGCGGCGGTCACGCTGATCGAGCCTCGTTCCAGCGTGCGCTCGGCGCGGGTGTTCAGCTTCAGCACCTTGCTGGTGCCCGGTGCGACGTCGCCGATCCGCCACACGGCGGCGCTCGTGCCCGTCAGCGTGCCGTTGTCGCTCGCCTGCTTAGCGCTGAGCGCTCCCGGCAGCGATGCCCGCACAGTGACATTCGGCACGGTGATGTCGCCGCGATTGGAGATGCCGATCTCGTACAGCCCGTCCCCGCCGGGGGTCAACCGCTCCGGGCCGGTGATGGTGGCGGTCAGTTCCATCTTCCGCACGTCCACCACCGTTTCCTGCTCGTCGTTCATCTCGCCCGACCGCACTCGTGCCAGCACGCGGTACTTGCCTTGCTTTCGGGCGACGAGCGGCACCGTGACGACTTTCGATTCTCCCGCTGCCACCACGCCGACCACCGCTTCGACTTGCTCCTGCCCGCTGTCGTGTTCGAGGCCGTTGCCGAAGGTGACGAACGCCGTCGCCGTGTCGAGCGGCACCGTCCCGTTGTTGGTGACGGTCAGGCGAACCGGCACCTTCTCACCCACCTGGGCGACGTGGTTCGGTTCGACCGCCAACTTCATCGCGGCGTTCCCGGCGACGATGTTGGTACTCTTCCGCGACTCCAGGCCGTCGGTCGTGGCGGCGGAGGCGGCCAGGGTGAAGGAGCCTTTCTCGGTCGCCCGTAGCGGGATTTTGATCTCGTGCTTCTGACCGGGTGCGAGGGCGGGCAGGCTCCACTGCTTCATGAACTGTTCCACCTTCAGGTCGGGGCTGGGGGTCGCGCCGCCCACGTCCAACCCCTGCTGGAACCACGCCGTCACCGTGCCGGGGGAGCCTTCCACCTTGCCCGCGTTGCTGGCCACCAGCGTGACGGTGGTGTCGCGGTTGATGGCCACCGTCTTCGGCGCTTGCAGTTCCAGTTGCAGGGCCGGGGCCACCCACTCGACCGTCGTTTTCGACCGCCCGACCACCTTCGCCGCCTTGGCCGGGTCGTCGTCCGGCTTGAGCACCTCGATGGCGATGTCCGATTTGCCGGGGCGGATGTTCTCCGGGTGTTGCGTCACCTTCACAGCCGCCGAGCCGTCGTTGTCGGCGGGGATTTCGAGGAAGTCGTTGCCGGCCCGCGCCCCGCTCACCCCCCGCGGCGGGAGGAAATCGACCGGCACCCCGCCGGTCATGCGATACCGCACCCGCAGGTCGGACGGGTTCACCCCTTCCTTCGCCGCGATGGTGCGGATGGCGGTGTTCAGTGCGGCCTGCCCGCCGAACCGGGCGGTCATCGGCTGCGGGTACTCGAAGTTGCTCACGTCGCCCCAGTTCAGCCGCACGTTCACCCGGCCCTTGTCCCAGTCGAACACGCCGGGGGCGTAGGCCGTCACCACCGTCTCGCCGGGCACCGCCGACGAGACGACGCACCAGCTCTGGCCGGGGGCGATGGTCATGTCGTCGGCGGTGGTATTCGTCCCACGGGTGACGGTGTGTTCGAGGAAGTCGGTGTAGCTGACGGCGTACTTGTTGTTCACCTTGTACCCGCGGCCGGCGGTCCACCCGGACTCATCCACTTCGACGATGTTGCCGGGGCCTTCCACCATCCACTCCACCCGCCGCCCGCGACGCGGCGTGCCGTCGGCGTCGTACACGGTGGCGACGAGGATCTGGTTGGCACCGGGCTTGTTGCTGCTCGTCGTCGGTGTCACTTCCAGGCGGATCGCCCGCTTGTCGAAGTCTTTGAAGTAGCTGCTGCCGGGCGGCTTGGCGTGCGTCTGGATCACGTCACCCGGCGGGATCAGGTGCGGGAAATAGCCGGGGTTGTGCGCGCCGCCGAAGCAGCCGGCGGCGAGGGCCAGCGGCAGCACGGCGAGCAGTCGCAACACGAACCGGGGCATACGTCCGCACTCCGGGCAGGGGCGTGGGGTATAGGCGGGCGGTCTGGGGGGATCAAGGCCGGTTTGGTGGCGCAGATTGGGCGAGCCGTGCTCCGTGTTGAGCCCGGTCGTGAAAAGAAACCCGCTCCACACGGGACACGGCAGGCCCACAAAGCGATATTACGCCAGCTATAAATATATTTTTAGTTGCCAGGTGCAATACCGGGG
>JANNDF010000002.1:0-16321 GCA_031387445.1 Planctomycetia bacterium | reverse complement strand
TCCTCACGTTCCTCACCTGTCAGCGAGCGAAGCGGATCCTTCCGGCGGCGGGACACGGCAACTCCTGGTGGGGTGGGTTACCACCTAAGGGTAGCTGAGAGGCTGGTTATGACTACGGGCGAGGCAAGTGACCCACTAGTGTCCTGAGTCAGAAGTCCGTTTTTAGTTTTTCGGCGGAGGGGTGAGGCGTTCGGCGATCTTCCGCACCTTGCGGAGGATGAGGTCGGCCGGCGTGGTCCAGACGAACGGCTTCGGCCGCTCGTTGTGCGTGCGGAGGTAGTCGGCGATGGCCTCCTCCAACTCGCCGACGCTCCGGAACGACCCGCGGCGGATCCGTCGCTCAGTGATCGCCGCGAAGAACCGCTCCACCTGGTTCAGCCACGACCCGCTGGTCGGGGTGAAGTGGGGGACGAATTCGGGGTGCCGGACGAACCACTCCCGCACGGCCGGGTGCTTGTGTGTGCCGTAGTTGCCCATCACCACGTGGATGGCGGTGCCCGGCGGGCGGGCGACGGTGGCGTGCAGGTGGTCGAGGAAGGCGACGAACTCCTGGTGCCGGTGCCGCCGGTGGCAGGTGCCGATCACCCGGCCGGTCGCCACGTTCCGGGCGGCGAACAGACTGGTGGTGCCGTGCCGGGTGTAGTCGTGAGTGCCCTTCGCCGCCCGGCCGGGCAGAAGCGGTTGGGTCGGTCGGGTGCGGTCGAGGGCTTGCACCTGGGACTTCTCGTCCACGCACAGGACAATGGCCTTCGCCGGCGGGTCCAGGTCCAGGCTGACGACATCCCGCACCTGCTCCACGAAGAACGGGTCGGTCGACAGCTTGAACGACTCCCGCAGGCGGGGTGTCATGCCGAACGCCCGCCAGATGCGGGACACGGCCGCCTGGGACAGGCCGAGGTCGTGGGCGAGGGTGCGGGTGCTCCAGTGGGTAGCGTCCGCGGGCTTCGACTCCAGCGTGCGGGTGACGGCCGCCTCCACCTGGGCGTCGGTGACGGACCGCGGGGCACCGGGCCGGAGGTCGTCGGTCAGGCCGTCCAGGCGGCAGGCGGCGAACCGCTCCCGCCACTTGCGGACGGTCGGCCGGGTGAGGCGGAGGTGGGCGGCGATGGCCGTGTTCGTCCGCCCGTCGGCCGCCCGCAACACGAGGCGGGCGCGGGTGGCCAACCGCTGGGCGGAGGTCGGGCGGTTGGCCCAGTCGGTCAACTTGACCCGCTCGTCGTCCGTCAGGGTGAGCGGAGTGGGCTTCGGTCCACGGGGCATCGGGAGGACCTCGAACGGTGTTCCCCAACCCGTCGAAAGAGAAGAAGTGACGCGGCTCACGGGAGGGGAAACCGACCGCAACGTCGTCATTCGCTCCGCGAAAGTTCACTTTGGTGCGGAGGCAAACTTTCGCGGAGCGAAAGGCGACAATCCCGAAGTCAGGCCTCAACCTCGCGGGGAGAGGATCAGCCGCTTGCCGCGGTCCAGGTGTTCGGTGATCAGTTCGGCCGCTTTGTCGCCCTTCCCGTCGATGACCGCCGCGGCGATGGCCGCGTGCTCGTCGTAGCTCGTCCGGACCCGCGCCGGCGACATGCGGAACACCTGCGTGATGACCCGCTGCATCCGCTCGCGGAGTTGGTCCATCACGCGGACGATCTCGCGGTTGCCCAGGAACTCGATGAACTGGGCGTGGAAGGCGGAGTCCAGTTCCACCCCGGCCCGCACGTCGACCGCGTCGGTCAGCTTGGACTGAGCCCACAGGTTCGCCCGCACCCGCGCCACCTGCGCGGCCGTCAGCTTGCCGGCGAGCGACCGCACGGCGAACGACTCCAGGGCCGCGCGGATCTCGTACTGGTCGGCGATCTCGTGAACGGACAGTTGGCGGACGACGATGCCCTGCTGCGGCGACACGCTGATGAACCCCTCCGCCTCCAACCGTTCGAGCGCCGCCTTCACTGGCGTCTTGCTCATGCCCAGCGCGCCGGCCAACTGCCGCTCCGACAGGAACATTCCGGGCGGGTAGTCGTCGTTCAGCAGCTTCGCCTTGATACGGTCGTACGCCTGGTCCTTCAGCAGTGCCCGCGGGGCGGCGGCGAGCGTAGCGACGATCCCGTTCGTGGGGGCGTGCCCGTCGGCGTGCCCGTTCGTGTGGGTGTGAACGGGGCGGCGGGCCGAGCGGTTGGACATGCGAACCTCCACGGCACCCGCGACGGATTTTCACCACGCCATCGGGAATGCCCTTGCATCTTACTGAGATCTCAGTAGCATCTCAATGGCACTCACGGCGATTTCATCAACGCCCATCTCTCGCCGGCGGGTTGTAGCGGTTCCGAGGTCGCACCGTGGCACGGTGGTCTCCCCCCTCTCTGGCCGTCGCCCTGACCGCTCTGGTCGGGGCGTCCGCGCTCGCGGCCGACGCCGACCGCCGGCTCGTGTCCGTCGAGCATGGCACGCTGACGCACCATGCGGACGCCAGCGGCAATCGCTGCCCCGACTACAGTGCCGCCGGCTATGACAACGGCCTGTCACTCCCCGCCGTGCCGGTGAGGGTGACGGTGACTCCCGAGAAGGGCGACTCCACCGCCCGCATTCAGGCGGCACTCGATCACGTCAGCTCACTGCCGGCCGAACCGTCCGGGTTCCGCGGGGCGGTGTTGCTGCTCGCCGGGCGGCACGAAGTGGCCGGGCAGTTGAAGATTCGCACCGGCGGAGTGGTGCTCCGAGGGCAGGGCACCGGCGACAAGGGAACGGTGCTCGTCGCCACCGGCACCGACCGCCGCACCCTGATTCAGATTCGCGGCAAGAACGACGTGACCGCCGCTGCCCCGACCACCATCGCGGACGAGTACGTGCCGGTCGGATCGAACAGCGTCCGCGTGAAATCGGCCGACGGGTTGAAGGCCGGCGACACAGTGTTCGTCGATCACCCGAGTACGAAAGAGTGGATCGCGGCGCTGGGGATGAACCAGTTCCCGACCGACGACAAAGGCTCGTGGCAGGACTGGAAGCCGGGCACACTCGACGTGCGATTCGACCGCACCGTCACGAAGGTGGACGGCACCACCGTCACGCTTGACGCCCCGCTGACGCAGGCGTTCGACGCGAAGCTGGCGGTCGGCACGGTGCGGAAGTACACGTGGGCCGGGCGTGTGGAGCGCGTCGGCGTCGAGAACCTGCGGTGCGAATCGGCCTTCGACAAATCGAACGCGAAGGACGAGCAGCACGCCTGGGACGCCGTCGGCATCGAGAACGCCCGCAACTGTTGGGTGCGGAACGTGTCGTTCCGCCACTTCGCCGGCAGCGCGGTCCACGTGTCCGACACCGCCTCGCAAGTGACGGTGACGGACTGCGACTCGGCCGACCCTGTGTCCGAACTCGGCGGGATGCGGCGGCACACGTTCTTCACCAGCGGGCAGCGGGTGCTGTTCCACAAGTGCAAGGCGGACCACGGCCGGCACGACTTCTCGGTCGGGTATCTGGCGGCCGGGCCGACCGCCTTCGTGCGGTGCGAGGCGAAGAACGCCCACCAGTTCAGCGGGCCGATTCAGAGCTGGGCGACGGGCGTGCTGTTCGACAATGTGAAGATCGACGGCGGCGGGTTGAGCCTGACGAACCGCGAGGCGGACGGGCACGGCGTCGGCTGGGCGGCGGCCAACTGCGTGCTGTGGCAGTGCGTCGCCCCGGTCGTCACGTGCCGCACCCCGCCGACCGCCCGCAACCACGCCGTCGCCTGCTGGGGCCAGTTCGTCGGCAACGGCACGTGGGCGATGATGAACGAGTTCGCCAAGCCGGACAGCCTGTACGAGCAGCAGTTGGCCGAGCGACACGGGAAGGTCGAACAGCCGGCGATCCCCGATACGATCCCGTCGGACGCGATTCCTGCCGACACGCTGCCGCCGCCGAAGTCGGCGGCGGTCTCGACGAAGTCGATCACGCTCCGCAACGGGGTGCTGAGTCACGAGGGTTCACAGGCAGTCGGTTCGCGGGTCGGGTGTGCGTGGTGGCGGGGTGTGACTCTGCCGGCGCGGGCGACGGAAGTGGGCTACGGCATCACGCGGTTCGTGCCGGGCAAGGTCGGGCCGGGCTTCACCGACGACCTGACCGAACTGACCGACGCGATGATCGTAAAGAACCAGTTGGTGCTCGAACACCACTGGGGCCTGTGGTACGACCGCCGCCGCGACGACCACCAGATGGTCCGCCGCGCCGACGCCGAGGTGTGGGCACCCTTCTACGAACAGCCGTGGGCACGCACGGGCACCGGCATCGCGTGGGACGGCCTGAGCAAGTACGACCTGACCAAGTTCAACCCGTGGTACTTCGCCCGCCTGAAAGAGTTCGCCGATTCCGCCGACCGCACAGGGCGCGCGCTCGTGCAGCACATGTACTTCCAGCACAACGTGCTCGAAGCCGGCGCGCACTGGGCCGACTTCCCGTGGCGGCCGGCCAACTGCGTGAACGACACCGGCTTCGCGGAGCCGCCGAAGTACGTGGGCGACAAGCGGGTGTTCGTGGCCGACACGTTCTACGACGTGTCGCACGCCGGGCGGAGGGAGTTGCACCGGGCGTACATCCGCAAGTGCCTGGAAACGCTCGGCAAGAACGCGAACGTGGTGTTCTCGCTCGGCGAGGAGTTCACCGGGCCGACGGCGTTCGTCGAGTTCTGGCTCGACACCGTGGCCGAGTGGCGGAAGGAGACCGGCCGCACGGTGACGGTGTCGCTCGGGGCCACGAAGGACGTGCAGGACGCCATCCTGGCCGACGCCAAACGGGCGGCGGTGGTGTCGGTCATCGACCTGAAATACTGGTGGTACACGGCCGACGGGAAGGTGTACGACCCGAAGGGCGGGGAGAACCTGGCCCCGCGGCAGCAGCTCCGCGAGTGGAAGGGGAGCAAGACCCGCTCGGCCGAGAGTGTGGCCAAAGCCGTGCGGGAGTACCGCACGAAGTTCCCCGACAAGGCCGTCACTGTGTCGCTCGACGGCGACCTCGGGTGGGCGGTTCTCGCCGCCGGCGGGTCGCTCCCGAACCTGCCGGCGACCACCGACGCCAAGCTGCTCTCGCCCAAACTCGCCCCGTTCGAGTCGAAGGCGCTGACGGCTCATCAGTTCGCGGCGGCCGATCCGGGCAACAGTTACCTCGTGTACTCGGCCGACGGCGGGGCGATCGCCCTCGACCTGCCGGCCGGTGAGTTCGCGCTCGCCTGGGTGGACACCCGGACGGGCCGGCCCGCCGCGGACGCCTCTCCCGTCCGCGGCGGGCGAACTCAGTCGCTCTCCCCGCCCGGCTCGGGGCCGGCGGTGGCGTGGGTGGCTCGCACCACCCGCTGACTTCATCCGTCCTTCGTTCGGAGTCCCTCCCATGACTCGCACGGTCCGGCGGTCGGCGTTCACGCTGATCGAACTGCTGGTCGTCATCGCCATCATCGCCATCCTGATCGGGCTTCTGCTGCCGGCCGTGCAGAAGGTCCGCGAGGCCGCCGCGCGGATGCAGTGCAGCAACAACCTGAAGCAGTTCGGGCTGGCCATGCACAACATGCACGACTCGCAGGGCAGCTTCCCGTACGCCCGCTCGGGCGGCGGACAGAACCGGCACACGTGGGCGCTGCTCCTCCTGCCGTACATGGAACAGGACAACATCTTCCGCGTCTACCAGGCCACCATCACCGGGGTGAACAAGACCGACGGCATGAACAACCACACGTCCACCGACGCGCAGATCGTGACCGCCCGGACGGCGGCGGTGAAGACGTTCCTGTGCCCGTCCCGGCACAGCCCCGGCCAGCTCAGCCCGATCACCACCGGCAGTACCGTCATGGGCCAGCCGTCCGACTACGCCGCGTGCATCGGGGACACCGCCACCGTACCCACGCCGGGCGTGTTCTCGCTGGTGAACAGCAACCACATGCTCTCCCGGAAGAGGTTCGCCGACATCACCGACGGCACCAGCAACACCGTCATGCTCGGCGAGAAGCACGTGCAGCAGGGGATGATCAACAACCCCATCCAGGACGGGCTGATCTACAGTGGGAGCGAGACGATGACCTACGTGCGGCGGCTGGGCGTGTCGAACCCGCTGGCCCAGAACCTGACGGTGACGGCCAACCACCAGTTCGGCAGTTGGCACACCGGCGTGTGCCTGTTCCTGTTCGGCGACGGGAGCGTGAAGGGGGTGAAGAACTCGACGCCGGGCACCACCCTCGGCTACCTGGCGAACATCTCCGACGGCATGGTCGTGCCGAACGACTTCTAAAGTCTTCGCCGTGAGCGGGCGAGCGGGCCGCCTGTGCCGCTCGCACGCTCGCGGCGAACACGTTTCCCCACATCCGAGGACCCCGCCCATGCCCCGCCGGACCCTGCTGATCGTGGCCTTCGCCGCCTTCGCCGCCGTCGGCTGTAGCGGCCGATACCCTGTGTCCGGGAAAGTGACTTACGAGGACGGCACCCCCGTATCCGAAGGCACCGTCATCGGGGAGGCGACCGTGGGCGGCAAGCTGGTGGGCGTGCAGGGGAACATCCGCCCGGACGGGTCGTTCGCCTGGGGCGGGGACGTGGCCGGCGACGGCGCGCTGCCGGGCGAGTACAAAGTGCTCGTCCAGCCCCGCGCGCTCGGCGACGCCGAGATGGGCGAGGGGAAGGTGCCCGACGTGGCCGGCAAGTACGGCAAGTACGAGTCGTCCGGGCTGAAGTTCACCGTCGAGCCGAAGGCGAACACGTTCAACATCACCGTCTCCCGCCCACAGCCGAAGGAGAAGTGACATGCGGCTGTCAGTGGTCGCAATGCTGCTGGCCGCGTCCGCGGCGGTCGCCCAGCCGCCTGCCCCGGCGGTGCGGGAGGTCGGCCCGGCCGACGCCCGCTGGACGGCCGGCCTGTGGGCCGAGCGGTTCGACGTGTGCCGCACCGTCACCGTGCCCGGCATGGGCGACCGCATGACCGGCGACGGCAACCGCTTCCTGCACAACTTCCGCGTCGCCGCCGGCCTGGACGGCGGCGACCACCGCACCCCGGCGTGGAACGACGGCGACTTCTACAAGTGGCTGGAGGCCGCCGCCGCGGTGTACGCCGTGACGCGGGACGAGGCGCTGAGCAAGCGGATGGACGAGGCGATTGCGGTCGTCGCCAAAGCCCAGAGGGCGGACGGCTACCTGCACACGCCGGTGCTCATCGCCGAGCGGAAGGGGCAGCCGGCGAAGCCGTTCCACGACCGCCAGCACTTCGAAATGTACAACTTCGGCCACCTGTTCACGGCCGCGTGCGTCCACCACCGCGCGACCGGCAAGGCGGCGCTGCTGGACGTGGCGAAGAAGGTGGCCGACCACCTGTGCGACGTGTTCGCCAAGCCGACACCCGAGTTGGCCCGCAACTCCGTCTGCCCGTCGCACTACATGGGGCTGATCGACCTGTACCGCACGACGCACGACGACAAGTACCGCAAGCTGGCGGTCAAGCTGCTCGACATGCGCGACCTGGTGACCGACGGCGGGGACGACAACCAGGACCGCATCCCGTTCCGCAAGCAGACGGGAGCGGTCGGGCACGCGGTGCGGGCGAACTACCTGTACGCCGGCGTGGCCGACGTGTACGCCGCGACGGGCGACGAAACACTCCTCCCGCCGCTCCAGAAGATCTGGGCGAACATGGTGTCGCGGAAGATGTACGTGACCGGCGCGTGCGGCGCGCTGTTCGACGGCGCCTCCCCGGAGGGGTCGAATGAGCAGAAGACGATTACGCGGACCCACCAGGCCTTCGGCCGCGACTACCAACTGCCGAACAGCACCGCCCACAACGAGACGTGCGCCGCCATCGGCAACGTGCTGTGGAACTGGCGGATGCTGAAGCTGACCGGCGAGGCGAAGTACGCCGACGTGATGGAAACGGCCCTCCTGAACGCGGTCCTGGCCGGCGTCAGCCTCGACGGCAAACGCTTCTTCTACACGAACACCCTGCGGCAACTCGACACCATGCCGGTCTCGCTGCGGTGGTCCCGCGAGCGCGAAGAGTGGATCAGTTGCTTCTGCTGCCCGCCGAACGTCGCCCGCATCGTCGCCCAGGCGAGCGGGTACGCCTACGGGCGATCCGACCGCGGCGTGTGGGTCCACCTGTACGGCGGCAGCACGCTCGACACCACGCTTCCCGACGGCCGGCGGGTCAAGCTGACGCAAGAGACCGAATACCCGTGGGACGGGCGGGTGAAGCTGACTGTGAACACCGCCCCAACGGGCGAGTGCTCGCTCTTGCTCCGCGTCCCCAGTTGGGCGAAGGGGGCAGAGTTGAGCGTGAACGGGAAGGCGGTGGACGTGACCGCCGGCAAGTACGCCGAGGTGCGGCGGGAATGGAAGACGGGCGATGTGGTGACGCTCGACCTGCCGATGAGCCCTCGACTGCTCGAAGCTCACCCGCTGCTCGAGGAGGCGCGGAATCAGGTGGCCGTCGCCCGCGGGCCGCTGGTGTACTGCCTGGAATCGCACGACTTGCCGAAGGGCACGAGCGTGCCCCAGGTGGTGGTGCCCGCCGACATCAAGCTGACCGCACGGTTCGACCGCAAGCTGCTCGGCGGGGTGACGGTGCTGGACGGCACGGCCGAGGCGACCGCGGACCAGGCCTGGGGCGGCGAACTGTATCGTGAGCTGAAGCTGACCGCCGCCAAGCCGGTGGCGGTGAAGTTCGTCCCGTACTTCGCCTGGGCCAACCGCGGCAAGTCAGAAATGACCGTGTGGCTCCCACTGAGGCGCTGACCGATGCCCACCTTCTCCCGCGTGCTCGTCGCCCTCCTGCTCCTCTGCACGCCGGCGTTCGCCGCCGACGTGGAACGGTGGGGCATCTTCGAACTGACGCTGAAAGGCCCGGCGGACGGCAACCCGTTCACCGAGGTGGACGTGTCCGCCACGTTCACCAGTGGCAAGCATTCGATCACCGCGAGCGGGTTCTACGACGGCGACGGCGCGTACAAGGTGCGGTTCATGCCGCCGGACGTGGGCGAGTGGAAGTACACCACCAAGAGCAACCGCAAAGACCAGGACGCGAAGGGCGGCACGTTCACCGCGACGAAGCCGACCGCCGGCAACCGCGGGCCGGTGCGGGTGCGGAACACGTTCCACTTCGAGTACTCCGACGGCACCCCGCACTTCTCCGTCGGCACCACCTGTTACGGGTGGATTCACCTGGGCGACAAGATCGAGGGGCAGACGCTCGCCTCGCTGAAGAAGGCCCCCTTCAACAAGGTGCGGATGTGCGTGCTGCCCAAGTGGTACAACTACAACCGCCTGGAGCCGCCGCGGTACCCGTTCGCCGGCAAGCCGCCGAAAGAGTGGGACTTCACCCTCTTCAACCCCGACTTCTTCCGCCACGTCGAAGAGCGAGTGCTGGACCTGCAAAAGCTCGGCATCGAGGCCGACGTGATCCTGTTTCACCCTTACGACGAGGGGCACTGGGGCTTCGACCGGATGCCGGCCGATGCCGACGACCGCTACCTGAAGTACGTCGTGGCCCGGCTGGCGGCGTACCGCAACGTGTGGTGGAGCCTGGCCAACGAGTTCGACTTCATGAAGGAGAAGAAGTTGGCGGATTGGGAGCGGTACCTGAAGATCGTGCACGAGGCCGACCCGCACCGGCACCTGCTATCCATTCACAACGGCACCGAGTTGTTCAACCAGACCGACCCGCGGATGACGCACGCGAGCATCCAGAACGGGTCGGCGGTGGCCGACTTCGGCCGGGCGGTGCTGTACCGCGACGTGTACAAGAAGCCCGTCGTGTTCGACGAGGTGAAGTACGAGGGCGACCTGGAACAACGCTGGGGCAACCTGTCGCCCGAGGAGATGGTCCACCGCTTCTGGCAGGGCACCATTGCCGGCACCTACGTCGGCCACGGCGAGACGTACATGGACCCCGAGCACAAGATCTGGTGGTCGAAGGGGGGAGTACTGCGGGGCAAGAGTCCGGACCGCATCGCCTTCCTGCGGAAGGTGCTCGAAGACGGGCCGAAGGAGGGGATGGAACCAATTGACAAGTGGCAGGACGAGAGGACCGCCGGCAAGAAGGGCGAGTACTACCTGACCTACTTCGGCAAGGAGAAGCCGACCGAGTGGGCGGTGGAGGTGCCGGGCAAGAAGGAGAAGCCGATGACGGTGACGGTCGAGGTGCTCGACACGTGGAACATGACGACGACGAAAGTGGACGGCACGTTTACGCTGAAGCCGAAGGGCGACTACCGCATGGCGGCCGACCCCGCCGCGACCGTCAAGCTGCCGGGCACGCCGTACACGGCCGTGCGGCTGCGGGTGACTCGTTAGCCCGAAGCGCGAGCGAGGGGCAAGCCCGCAATCGAGGACACCGGGGACATTTGCCATGCGAACAGCTTTCTTCCTTTTCCTGACACCACTCGTCGCCCTGGCCGGGTCGCGGGTGGACATCTCCCCCGACAACGGCCGCGGCGACGTGGTCGCCCCCGGCTGGGAGCAGTGGCGCGTCTCGCAGAAGCCGGCCGCGAGTGCGTCCGCCAAGTTCGGTGACATCGCGGTGTCACTGAAGGCGGTCGGCAAGGACGCGACGCTGGCCGCCGGCTGGTGGAAGGCGGGGTTCGACCACCCGGCGGGCATGGCGTCCGACGGCGTGACCGCCCCGGCGCTCGAGTTGGTGCTGTCCGGGTTGCCGGCAGGTCGGCACTCGCTCGCCACCTTTCACAACCTGCTGACCGACGCGAAACCGCCGACGATCACGGTGACGGTCGGCGCGTCGAAGGCGACCGCCACACCGACGGTGCGGGCGACCGACGACCAAGATGTGGCGTCCGCGTTCGTCGCCTTCACCGCCGAGGCGGGGAAGGATGTCGTCGTCACCATTTCCGGTGACAGCGGGGTGACACTGAACGGCTTCGAGATCGACCGCAGCGACCCGAGCAAGCGGGCCGGCAAGCCGTCACCCGTGGCGGACGACGAACACGCGACCGAGAACCCGGTGCTGAAGTGGCGGGCCGGGGCCGGCGCGACGGCCCACCGCGTACACGTGGGCACCGACGCGAATCGCCTGGAATTGGTGGGTGAAACGAAGGACGCCACCTTGACTCCGAAGGGGCTGAACCATCACGCGGCGTACTTCTGGCGGGTGGACGAGGTGACCGCCGACGGCGTGGTGACGGGCGAAGTGTGGCGGTTCCGCGTGCGGCATCTGGCATTCCCGGAGGCCGAGGGGTACGGGCGGTTCGCCATCGGCGGGCGGGGCGGGAAGGTGCTGGAAGTGACGAACCTGGACGACAGCGGCCCCGGCAGCCTGCGGGCGGCGGTGGAAGCGAGCGGCCCGCGGGTGGTGGTGTTCCGCGTCGGCGGGCTGATCGAGTTGAAGAGTCGGCTGGTGATCCAGAACCCGTACATCACGGTGGCCGGGCAGACGGCACCGGGTGATGGCATCTGCGTGAAGAACTACACGTTCGGCTGCTCCGGCACGCACGACGTGATCCTGCGGCACGTCCGCATTCGCGTGGGCGACGAGACCGGCACGACCAACGACGGGTGCGGGGCGCGCGGCAGCGACCACATGATGTTCGATCACTGCTCCATCTCGTGGAGCATCGACGAGGGGTTCAGCTCGCGGGAGGCGAAGAACATCAGCGTGCAGCGGTGCCTGATCGCCGAGGCGCTGAACATCGCCGACCACAAGAAGTACCAGCCGGGCAAGGGGCACTCGTTCGCGGGAAGTATCTCCGGCGGCATCGGCAGCTTCCACCACAACCTGCTGGCCCACTGCACCGGCCGCAACTGGAGCCTCGCGGGTGGGCTGGATCGGGGTGGTACGAAGCTGGCCGGTCAACTCGACATCCGCAACAACGTGGTCTACAACTGGCGGGACCGCACCACCGACGGCGGCGTGCGGGAACTCAACTTCGTCAACAACTTGTACCTGCCCGGTCCGGCGACGAAGACGTTCACGCTGCTCAAGCCCGACCCCGGCGACCCCGAGCGCGGGATGCGGGCGTACATGGCCGGCAACGTGATCGAGGGCAAGCCGGAGTTCGACGCCGACAACTGGAAGGCGTTCGTCGGCCCCGAAGTCGGGCTGAAGATGGTGCGGCAGGAGAAGCCGCTGTACGAGTCGTTCGTGAAGACGCACACGGCGAAGGACGCCTACGCCAGCGTGATCGCCGACGTGGGGGCGACGAAGCCGAAACAAGACGCGGTCGACAAGCGGGTGATCGCCGACGTGGAGAAGCGGGGGCACACGTTCAGCGGCAGCAAGGGGAAGTTGCCCGGCATCATCGACAGCCCGAAGGACGTCGGCGGGTGGCCGGAGTACAAGGGCGGCGACGCCCCAGCGGACACGGACCACGACGGGATGCCGGACGAGTGGGAGAAGGCGCACGGTCTCGACGCGAAGAACGGCGAGGACGGGAAGCAGTTCCGCCGCGACGGGTGGACGCACCTCGAACACTACCTGAACGAGTTGGCGAACCCGACCACGCGGTCGAGTACGGATCCCAAGTACCGCGAGACGATTCGCAAGCGGGCGACCGCGGCCGTGGCGAGCGCGAAACTGGACGGGGAGAAAGTGGAAGCGGCGGTGACGGTGGTGGAGGCACACTACGTCGGCATCAACGACATCCACTTCGACCGCGACGCGTCGGTGAACGCCGCCACCAGTGACAGCGCGGTGTCAGCGGCCCGCGAGACGGCGGCGAAGGCGGTGGCGGTGGTTCACAAGGCGTTCACCGACGACCTGGCGAAACTGCTGACGGCCGAGCAGTGCGACGCGGTAAAGGACGCCATGACCTACGGCGTGCGGACGAACACGTTCCGCGTGTACTGCGAGCAGTTGCCGAAGGTGACCGACGAGGAGAAGCAGGCCCTCCGCGACTTCCTGCTGGCCGGCCGCGTGGAGGCGCTCGTGGCCGGCGGGGCCGACGAGAAGCACGAGAAGTTCCGCATCGCGAAGGGGAAGATCGCCAACTACCTGAGCAAGCGCGGCTACGACCTGAAAGCGGCGGAGAAGGAGTGGGCACAGAAGAAGAAGGAGAAGTAAAGCGATCAAAGCGCACGCGGATGACGCGGATGCAGCGCGGAAAAGCGCGGGTCAGAGCAGTGAAAAGTTCTGTTCTGGTCCTTTTCATCCCTGCCTTCTTCCGCGTCATCCGCGTGCCTCCTGTTGAACTGGTCCAACCTACCCCGAGTTGCTGTCATGCGAACCACGCTTGCCCTGCTCCTGCTCACGTCCGTCGCGTTCGCCCAATATCCCACCGTGCCGCCGGCGGTGCAGAAGGCCGAGGACGACCGCCGGGCGGCCTATGAGAAGCCCGAGGACGAGGCGTGGGCGAAGGCCCAGCCGGAGTTGGCCGCGTGGGCGAAGAAGGGCAAGCCGTACCTGCCCGGTGCGGCGAAGCCGGGCGACTTGCCACAGGCCGACATCCCGGCGTTCCCCGGCGCGTGGGGCGGCGGCATGTACAGCTTCGGCGGGCGGGGCGGCAAAGTATACGCCGTCACCAGCCTGGAAGATTCCGGCCCAGGCACACTGCGGGAGGCGTGCAACGCCGTCGGCCCGCGAATCGTGGTGTTCCACGTGGGCGGTGTCATCCGCTTGAAGAACCGGATCCGCATTCGTGCCCCGTACATCACCATCGCCGGTCAGACGGCACCGGGCGACGGCGTCTGCGTCCGCGGGGCGACGGTGTGCCTCGACACGCACGACGTGGTGATCCGCCACCTGCGGTTCCGTCGTGGGGAAACGGACGTGGCCGACCGCGACGACTCACTCGGCGGCAACCCGGTCGGCAACGTCATCATTGACCACTGCTCGACGAGTTGGGGGCTGGATGAAAACATTTCACTCTACCGGCACATGCATAAGCCCGACGGGTCGGACAAAGAGTTGAAACTGCCCACCGTGAACATCACGATTCAGTGGTGCGTCAGTAGCGAAGCCCTGGACACGTACAACCACTCGCTCGGCAGCACCATCGGCGGGCACAACAGCGCCTTCCACCACAATTTGTGGGCGAACAACGCCGGCCGCAACCCGAGCATCGGCATGAACGGCGATTTCAACTTCGTCAATAATGTCGTTTACAACTGGCGACACCGTACCGTCGACGGCGGCGACCAGACCAGCCAGTATCAGATCATCAACAACTACTTTAAGCCCGGCCCGGCGACGCCGGACACCGCCATCGGGTACCGCGTGTTAAAGCCGGACGGCCGCCGCGCGCTGGGCGACAAGACCGGCCCCCGCTCGTGGGGCAAGGCCTACGTGAGCGGGAACGTGGTGGAAGGTCATGACGCCGTGAGCAAAGACAACTGGGCTGGCGGCGTGCAGATCGACGGCGACGACGACCCGAAGGTGATCCTCCCACGGGTGAAGGTCGAGATGCCGTTCCCCATGCCGAAACTGCCGGAGTTTCAAGCCACGGCCGATGCCTATTCGTCCGTCCTCGACTACGCCGGGGCCACGCTGCCGCAGCGCGACGCCGTGGACGCCCGCATCGTCGAGTCGGTGCGAAAGGGCACGGCGGCGGCCGACACCAAGCAGGGCATCATTACGGACATCAAGCAAGTCGGCGGCTACCCGAAGTACGCCGGCGACCGCGTGACCGACACCGACGGCGACGGGATACCCGACGAGTGGGAGAAGAAGCACGGGCTAAACCCGAACGACGCCGCCGACGCGGCGAAGGACGCGAGCGGCGACGGGTACACCAACGTCGAGAAGTACCTGAACGGCCTTGACCCGGCGACGAAGGTCAATTGGAAAGATCTGCGGAACAACACCGACCGGCTGACTGGCCGGAAGTGATCGCAGGGGGCACCGTGAGTGGGATCACGTGGGGCGAGTTGGAACTGCGGTTCGCGGCGGCCGACCGCAAGCGGGTGGCGACGGTGGCTTGGCGGGCGGCCGACTGCTCCTTCGCCCGCAGCAGGTCGGGCAACCCGACGCCGGCCATGCCGGCGACGCCGAGGTGGAGGCAGTCGCGGCGGACGAGACCATCGTAGTGCCGGGCGGACGTGCCGATAGGCAAGACGGAACACAGGGACCTCCCCGACGCGAAGGGAGACAATCGCACGATAACGTGACAATTTGGTAGGAACAGAACTGTCCCACGCGGTGCGACCGAGGTCAAGTGGCGTAACCGTTCAGCCCCTTCGGGCAGCAGTGACGGCTTCTGACCTGTGACGGCCTTCACCATGAAGTCGAGGATGCCGCGACCTTGTTGCCGGCACGAGGCCACCACTTTGAGCATCCGCTCGACGAACCGGCTGCCCCGCTCGCTGCCCGTCCCGTAACTCGTCTCCCGCCAGCACAGGCGTGGCGGACCGCCCGGATCGGCCGCGTTGTTCGTCGGCTCCACCCCGTCCCGACCGGCGAACGTCCACAGGCTCGCTTCCACCGCCAGGGTCTCCCGGCACACCCCGGCCGTCTTCGCGCACCCGCACCCCGTGCCGCGGTCGAGCAGGCCTTCACCTCCGCTCGCAGCCGACCGCCGTGCGTCCGCGCGAACCACCGCCGGGTCCGCGTCCCGTCCCGCACCCGCTCCCAGTGCAGGAACAGGATGTCGGCGTGGGACAGCAATACCTCCTGGAATTCCCCATTTGTTGTTGACGGCGTGGGCGGGTTGTCGGGATTCGACCGCCGCCGGACTCACGTAGTCCAGCGAGGAGTGCAGTCGCTCGCGGTTGTCGAACACTTCGATGGACTCGAACACCGCTCTCTCGGCGTCCGTCTCGTCGACGAAGGATGGGCGGCACCACATCTCCTTCTTCAGACTGGCGAAGAACGACTCCATCGGGGCGTTGTCCCAGCACTGGCCGACCCCGCTCATGCTCCCCACCATCGGGTGACGACTCAACTCTGATTGGTAATGCTCGCTCGCATGCTGGCTGCCCCGATCCGAGTGGGCGATCACCACGGTGACCGCCCCGCGTCGACCCACCGCCGTCGCCAACGCATCCACCACCCGCCGCGAGAACAGGTCGATCATCACCGCCAAGTACACCCACCCGGAGGTGGTCCACAAGGAGGTGATGTCCGACGCCCACGTGGTGTTCGGGTGCGTGGCGGTGAACTACCGCTGCAACACGTGGGGCGGGTCGACGGCGGCGACGGCCTGGCTTGGGGTGGGCCGCCCCCGCCGCCGCCGAACCGCCGACAGGCCCTGCAGTCGCAGCACTTTCGCCACCGTGTTCTCGCTGCACGGCACCCCGCGGGCGTGCAACGCCCGCGTCAGCCGTGGGCTGCCGTACACCCGTCGTGTCTGCGCGAAGGTGGCTCGGTGAAGTTCCCCAGGGATCCTGGACAGTGGGAAAGCGGTGTATCCTCAACTGACCCGGAGACGCACCGATGACCAAAGTGCGTGGCACGTACC
>JANNDF010001210.1:0-8697 GCA_031387445.1 Planctomycetia bacterium | reverse complement strand
GACCCGCACTTCACGAAGGCCCCGTGGACCGACGCGACCATCCTGCCGCCGCCGAAGAACTGGGGAGCGCTGCCCGACGGCAAGCTGCCGGCCGACCTGTTCGGGTTCGAGAAGGGCCAGCCGAAGGCGTGGCCGATGAAGCTGTCGAAGGCGTACTGGGTGGCCGAACTGCCGGGTGTGGCGGCGGGCGACTACACGCTGCGGTGTCGCACCATCGACGGCAAGGGGCAAGCCCAGCCGATGCCCCGCCCGTTCAAGAAGTCCGGGCGGTGCGACATCGAAGCCGTGAAGGTGGTGGTGAAGGGGTGAGCCCCTTCGCCACCGTCATCCGGCCATGAGCGGCTCAAGGGGCCGCGAGCGGTGCAGGATGAGCCACTCGGCGTTCTCATCGATCGCCTGCAGTTCGACCTGATACAGCAGTTCCTGGACAGCCTTCACCCACTCGCGGAACTTGCCCAGGTCGCGCTCGCCGTCCGGTGCAAGCGGCTACTTCCGATGTGCCGGCACCGCGTGCACAGCCTTCCGCACGGCGTCCAGTTCCGCCTTGAACCTGGCGTCGTCGGTGCCGCCGTACTTCGTCTTGAATGCCTTCTCCGTTAGCCCTTCGGCGAACGGGGTGACGTCGGGCGCGTAGTCGGCGACGACGAACTGCTTGGCCATTGCCGCGATCCGTTTCGGATCGGCCGTCGCCGCGTTGGCCAGTTCGATGCCGGCGAAATCGGCGGCGATGTCCGCGAAGCTGAACCCGCTCGCCCCCTTCATGTCGGTCAGTTCCTTTGACAGGCCGGCGAACTCGGCCGCGGCCGCGCCGAACGTCTCGGTGAGTGCGGCCGACACGGCGAAGTGCTGGCACAGGTCCCGCCGCCCGCGAACGGTCGGCCGACCGAGCACAGCCAGCCGTGCGGTGCGGTCGTCCTCCGACTCCGCCGCCAGGCACACCTTCTTCACCACCGGCTTGTCTCGCAGGATGGTGCTGTCGTCCAGCGCGATTCCGATCCCGAGGAGGAACGCCCGCACCTGGCGCTTCTCGTCGAGCGCGGCGGCGGCGGTCGCGGCGGCCTTCACGTACTCGGCGGTCAGGTCGTCGCCCTTCGGCCGCGTCTTCTCGTCCGCCGCCAGTTGCCCCGCCCGTTTGGTCACGGCCTGCACGACGGCCCGCACCGCCTTGTCGTCGTCCGACAGGTTCACCGGATCGATCACCACGGCCGGCACCGGCTTCGGGTCGGGCACGACGGGAATACCCTCGTTGCCGGTCAACGCCGCCGCCAAATCGCGGGCTTGCGTGTCTTCGGACTTCACCGCCTCGTGAACCGCCGCGATCGACTTGTACAGCACCGCCAGCCGGCCGCGAGCTTTGGCGGAGAACTGCTCCGGCTTCGACCGCCCGGCCGCCAGTTCCTCCGCCCAGATGTGCATGACGATCAGGTTGTGCGGGTCGAACTGAGTCACCCAGTCCCGATGGTTGGCCCGGCCGTCGCCGAGCTTCACACGCATGACCGACCCGCCGTCCGCCGACCTCACCGCCCCGAGCCAACTGGCCAGCAGGTGCGTCATCACCTCCACCCGCTCCGGCTCCGACTTCGGCGACCAGTCCTTCACCAGGGCGTGCGTGGCGGTGGGCGGTGCCACCAGTTCCTCCCCCTTCACCGGCCGACTGAGGAAGCCGAACGCACGACCGTCCTTGACCGTCGCCGCCCGCTCGAACTGCCCGAACGCCGCGAGCAGGCTTTCCGGCTTCGCCTCGGCCTGCCACTCGCGCACCTCGCCGGCTTCAAACCGAACGCCGCCGTGCTGTTCGATCAGCGTGGCGGCGGCGGCGAAGCGCTCCCTCACCGCCTTCTCCTGCACGGCCGGGAGAAGCGGGCTCGACGAGTCGGTGAACAGGGTGACGGGCAGCTTGAGCGGTTTGGCGGCGGGCGGGTCGGCGGGCACGTCATCCGGCTTGGGCAGTTCGCCGGCCAGCTCCACCCCGCTGAACGACACGTTCCCCTTCTCGTCCTCGACGAACAGGTACGGGGTGTACGGGTCGAGTTTGAACGCGCCCGGCTTGCCGTTGAGCGTCGCCCGCAACACCGGCTCACGGCCGACCCGCACGGAGGTGGTGCGGCCGGCGGGCAGGCTCACCCTCACGTCGGCGACGCCTTTGTGTTCGACGGTGAAGGTGAGGTCGGAACTGCTGGCGTTCAACACCGACACCACGGCCGCGGGTGCCGACGCGACGGCCGTGAACAGGACGAGTACGACGGGGGCGAACCGACGCATAACCGCTGCTCCGGGGGAATCACAAGGTGTCCCCCGACTGTAGCAGCATTTTCAGATCGCACAACGAGCATTCACACCCGTGCGGCGGCGGGGGGCGGCGTTCGCGGCGGGTCGGCCGGAATCGGTTTCGGCAGGGCAACGGGTTTGCGGCCCAGGCTGAGCAGAACGGCGATCCCGGCGGCGGTCGGGTCGAGGGGCTTGGGCTGCATGGTCGCTCCCGGTGGGGTGATTCCTTCAGCGAAGGAACGCCGGAAACATTTGCGACTTGCGTGGATGACTTCGGCCGTTTTCGCCCCCTACAGTAAGTCTGTTGGAACCCCGAAACGCGCCGGTATCCCACAGCACCCGCCACCCCCGCACCTACCCCCCATGATCCAAATTCCCGCCCTGCGGTTCGGCAAGCCGTACCAGAGCCTCGACAAAGCCCAGCTCATCCATCATGTGACGGGCGAACCCGTGGCCGAGGTGAGCCAGGTGACGGGCAGCCAGATCAGCCGGGATGTCGGGCTGACCCCGCGATTGCACAAGGAACTGGCGGCGATCCCGGTGAAGGACTTGCTGGCCATCTACAAGAAGGCGGCCGACCACTTCGTGAACAGCGCCCTGCCCTGCGGCGACGCCGAACTGACGTTCGACGACTACGTGCGGAACCTGTCGGCGACGACGGGCAGCCCGATGGTGTTCTGCCGGCGGAACGCGCTCAAGGTGCGGTACGTGTTGGACAACGTGGAGGAGGTGCTCGCCGGGCTGATGCGGGGTGCCGACCTGGAACTGCTCGACCAGGGGTACACGCAAAAGTCCGGGCACATGCAGGCGTTCTACCCCACCACCGACGTGTTCGGGGCGACCCTGCCGAGCAACTCGCCCGGCGTGCATTCCCTGTGGGTGCCCACCATTGCATTGAAAGTGCCCCTGCTCCTCAAGCCCGGCCGCGAAGAGCCGTGGACGCCGTTTCGCGTCATCCAGTCGTTCATCAAGGCCGGGCTGCCGGAGCAGTTCCTGGCCTTCCTGCCGACCGACCACAGCGGGTCGAGCGACATCCTTCGGCTGTGCGGGCGGAGCATGGCGTTCGGCGACGACCGCACCATGGCCCCGTACAAGAACGACCCGCGGGTCGAGATCCACGGCACCGGGTACAGCAAGTTCATCTTCGGCGACGACGAGGCGGACCACTATGAGAAGTACGTGGAACTGCTGCTCGAAGGGATCGCGGGGAACGGCGGGCGTGCGTGCGTGAATGCGAGCGCCGTGTGGGCGCCGAAGAACGCCGACGCGATCGCCGACGCGCTCGCCCGGAAGCTCGGCCCGGTGGTGCCCCGCCCGTGGGACGACCCGAACTGCGAGATCAGCGCGTTCGCCAAGCCCGAGGTGGCCGAAGCGATCAACAACATGGTGGACGAAGGGCTGATGGTGCCGGGGGCGGTGGACGTGACGGCGAAGTACCGCAGCGGCCCGCGGCTGGTGAGGGAGGGCCGCATCGCCTACCTGCTGCCCACCATCATCCGCTGCGACAGCCCCGACCACCCGCTCGCCAATAAGGAGTTCCTGTTCCCGTACGCGAGCGTGATCGAGTGCCCGCAGGCGGATATACTGCACCGCATCGGGTACACGCTGACGGCCAGCGTGTTCACCCGAGACGCCGGGTTCACCGCCGAGGTGATGTCCTGCCCGCACATCGACCGGCTGAACGTCGGCCCCCTGCCGACCAACCGCCTCACCTGGGACCAGCCGCACGAAGGCAACCTGTTCACCCACCTGTACAAGCAGCGGGCACTCAACCTTGCTCCCAGTCAGTCTGTCGCCGTTTGACTTCCAGCCACTCGGCCGAGTGATCTTCGGGGCCGGGGCGCTCGCCCAACTGGGTGACGCCGCCCGGCCCCTCGGCCGTCGCGCGCTGCTCGTGACGGACCCCGGCCTGGAACACGTCGGCCACCCGCAACGTGCCGCCGACGTGCTGCGCGCGGCCGGCGTGGACGTGTTCGTGTTCGACGGGGTGAAGGAGAACCCGACCGAACACGAGGTGCGAAACGGCGTGGCGACGGCGCGGGAACATCACATCGACCTGATCGTGGCGGTCGGTGGTGGGTCGGCGATGGACTGTGCGAAGGGGATCAACTTCCTGCTGACGAACGGCGGGAAGATGTCCGACTACCGCGGGCACGACAAGGCGACGAAGCCGATGCTCCCGAGCATCGGCGTGCCGACCACCAGCGGCACCGGCAGCGAGGCCCAGTGCTACGCGCTGATCACCGACGCCTCCAGCCACATGAAGATGGCGTGCGGGGACAAAAAGGCGGCGTTTCGCGTGTGCGTCCTCGACCCGGAGTTAACCGTCTCGCAACCGCCAGGCGTGACGGCCGTGACCGGAATTGATGCCGTCGCCCACGCCGTCGAGTCGTTCGTCTGCACCAAGGCGAACCCGTTCTCGCGGATGTGCTCGCGCTCGGCGTGGGAGTACCTCGCCCCCAACTTCGAGACGGTGCTGAAGGAGCCGACCAACCTGACCGCCCGTGCCGCCATGCAACTCGGCGCGTACTTTGCTGGGATGGCCATTGAGGCGGCGATGCTCGGCGTGTGTCACAGTTGCGCGAACCCGCTGACCGCGCACTACGGCATGACGCATGGTGTGGCGATTGGGCTGATGCTCCCGCACGTGGTGCGGTTCAACGCCCCCACTGCCGGCGACCGCTACGCGGAACTGGCCGGCACCGCGGAGCGGTTGGCCGACCGCTTGGCCGGGCTGGCAGCAGCAGCCGGGTTGCCGAAGACCCTCCGCGAAGTGGGGGTGAGCGCGAGCATCCTCGGGTTACTCGCCCACGAGGCGAACCAGCAGTGGACCGCCCGGTTCAACCCCCGCCCGGTGACGGAAGACGACATCCTGGGCATTTATCAGGCCGCGTGGTAGGTGAACCCCGGCGGTGATGCCGGGGGTGACTCGTCATCCCACCCCCGGCATCACTGCCGGGGTTCACAAATGCCGTCGGAGTTCACCCCATGTCCCGCACGCTGCCGCTCGCGCTCCTGCTCGCCGTCGGGTGTGGGCCACTCGTGACGGCCCCCAACCCGACCGCCCCTATTACTCCCACCCGCGAACAGGTTGTCGCGAAAGCTCCCGTACCGAGAGCCGCCCTCGATGGCGGTGCAGACTGGCCCGTCTTCCGCGGCAACCCGCAGAGCACCGGCGTCAGCACCGTCAAGCTGCCCGACCAATTGGTCGAGCGTTGGGTGTTCAAGTGCGGCGATTCGGTGGAGAGTACACCCGCAGTCGTTGAGGGGGTTGTGTACATCAGTTCGACGGACAAGCACCTGTACGCGGTCGAGGTGGCGACCGGCAAGGAGAAATGGAAGACGAAGTTGGGGATCATGAAGGCGGCCCCGGCTGTAAAGGGCGACCGCGTGTACGTCGGCGACGTGGGGGGGACGGTGTTCTGCGTGGACGCCCGGACGGGCAAGAAGGAGTGGCAGTACGAGCCGGAGAGCGGCGGGGAGATCGTGAGCGGGTGCAACTTCCACGGCGACAACATCTTGGTGGCCGCCCAGGGCATGCCGGTGACGTGCCTGAACCCGAAGGGCGAAAAGGTGTGGGAGTTTCCCATCGACGGCGGGTCGAACGGGTGCCCGACGGTGAGCGGGGACGTGGTGTTCGCCAGCGGGTGCGACAGTAAGTTCCACGCCATCGACGCGAAGACGGGCAAGGAGTTGTGGGCGGTGGACATCCCCGGGCAGGCGGCCGCCACGTGTGCGGTTGCCGACGACGTGGCGTACGTCGGCACGGTGACGAATCAGGTGCTGGCCATCGACCTGAAGGAGAAGAAGAAGCTGTGGGAGTTCGAACCGAAAGTGAAGTCGCAGGCGTTCTACTCGTCGGCCGCACTGACGGACGACTTGGTCATCCTCGGCAGCCGCGACTCCAAGGTGTACGCCCTCGACCGCAAGACGGGCGAGGAGAAGTGGACGTTCGTGACCGAGGGGATGGTGGACCCGTCGCCGGTAATCGCCGGCGGGCGCGTGTACGTCGGGTGTTTGTCGCAGACGGCCGAGTTCTACGTGCTGGACGCAAAGACCGGCAAGAAGTTGCAGGAGTTGAGCCTGGAAGGGGCCGCAAGCGGGTCGCCGGCGGTGGGGCCGGACTGCCTGCTCGTGGGCACCGAGAAGGGCCGCGTGTACTGCCTCGGGAAGAAGTAGGCGACTGCCACACTCATTCCGGCTGCCGTTTCGTCAACCGGATTTCGTTCCCGCTCGGGCTGTGCGCCATCTCGTCGAAGAAACTGCGGATGAGAATCAGTCCGCGGCCGGATGACTTATCCCAGACGGCCGGGTCGTTCGGGTCGGGGAGTTTACTCACGTCGAAACCCTGCCCCTGGTCGGTGATCTGGATGTCGAACGACCGCCGACGCTCGGCCCGCATGATGACGACGACCCGCCTGTCACGGTATGGCGGAGTCCGCTGGCGGACGGCGATCGCCTCGTGGTATTCCTCCCACCTCCCTTCCTTCAGGTCTGAACTCACCCCCAGGTTGCCGTGAACGATGGCGTTCACCAGCGCCTCGTGGATGCCCACCCCCACCCGCATCCGGTCGGCGTCGTCGAACAGTTCCATCTGCGAGAGCAGCAGTTCGGCCTGCGACACCACGTTCGACACCAGATCCGGGTCGCTCTCCAGGTCGAACCGGTACTCGACCGCCGCCAACCGCTGGAGGAACATGACCCGCCGCCGCTGACTGGCCGCCACGTTCAGCAACTCGCTCACCACGGCGGGCAGTTCGCGGGCGACGATCTGCCGCGGCAGGTAGGCGGCGGCACCCGCCCGCAAGGCGGACGCCACCACTTCTTTGTTCACCACGTCGATCACCAGCAGCACGGGCACGGTGGGGTACTGCTGCCGCATCTGCTGGGTCAGGGCAATGCCGTCCACCTCCGGCAGTTCGGCGTCGGCGATGAGCAGGTCGGGTTGGACGCGCTGAATGGCGGCGAACGCGGCGGTGCCCGTTTCGACGAACGACACGCTGTGCCCGTGGCCAGAAATGACCGAGCGGATCTCCGCCTGCTGCAACGCGGAGTTGTCCGCCACCAGGATCGTCGCCACGCGAGTACCTCCGCCGCCGATGACGTGTGGGGGGATTGTATGCCCGCCGGCCGGGTGGCCACGGTGCCGAGGAAATCAGCCGCTCGCCAACTGCCCAGAATTCAGGCGACTCTGAGCCTCATTCCGGCCGCAGGCCGGCCCACAGCACGTCGGTCATCGCCCGCAAGTTTCGCTCCAGGCTCGCCGGACTTTCCCCGGACATCGCCACCCCCAACGCCCAGTCGTGCGCGAGTGCGACGAGCAACCCGGCGATGACGGCGGGCGACGCGGCTGCCAATTCTCCGCGGTCGGCGAACCCCTTCAACCGGGCCGCCAATCCCTCCTTCAACACGGGCGAGCCGCCCGGTCTCGAGCGGCCGGGAAGGGTCGGGTCGAATGCCGGGTGGGTCATCATCCGCAGGCCGAGGGGGATCACATCGGCGAAGTGCCGGCCGAGGCGGACGACCACGCCGCGGACGTAGTCGCGGGCGTGGCCGGGCGGGTCGGCCGGACCGAGTAGCACGTCCAGGTCGGGCGGGGCGGTGTGCAGGGCGGCGAAGAACAACTCCTCCTTGCTGCCGAACCGCTGGTACAGCACCGCCTCGGAAATGCCGACGGCGTCGGCGATCTGGCGGGTGGTGGCGGTGTGCCCGTGCCCGCGGAACACCTCGCGGGCCGCCGCCAGGATCGCCGCGTCGGTGATCGTCTTGTGCCGTCCCATGCCGCCCAGTGTAGAAGCGGCCGCCCGCCGTGGAACGGGCTTGATAAATAAGTGAGCAATCGCTAATTTACTCCAGCCGGTCCGCCACCCGCACCGCCGGGTTCGCGCGGGCCGCACACCCGAGGAGTACGTCATGCACCTGCCGACCCTGTCCGACCGCCGCCTGTTCCTCGCCTGCGGGGTGGTCGCCCTGCTCGCCCCGTTCGCCGTCGGCGACGACAAGAAGGACGCAAAGCCGACCACCGCCGGAACGTGGAAGAAGGCCGACGGCGACCTGATCCTGGAGTTCGTGGACAAGGCGACGCTGAAAATTCAGCCGCACGGGGACAAAGTGAACCTGGCCATCGAGTGCAGCTACACCGTCGGCAAGGACGGGCTGGTGAAGGTGAAGATCACCGACCACGCCGGGAAGGACGAGTTCAAGAAGAAGCTGAAGGAGGTGGCGCCGGTGGGCACCGAGTTCACGATCAAGTGGGCGGCGGACGGCGACAAGGCGAGCGTGGACGAGTTGGACGGTAAGGGCGTCGAGGGGCTGAAATCGCACCTGGAAGGGAAGTACGAGAAGAAGTGAGCCGAGATGTCTTCGCGGCGGGGGCAGCCCCCGGGTGTCCCGCCCCCGCGCCGGGGGGGGGGGGGGCCCGCCCGGGGG
>JANNDF010001196.1:0-1805 GCA_031387445.1 Planctomycetia bacterium | reverse complement strand
CCCCCGGGGGGCGCCCCCCCACCACTACGACTCCCACCGCTCGATCATGCCCGCCACCGCCGCCGCTGACACCGGGCTGTCAGTGGCGGCGGCGAACCGGGCCGCGTCGCACGCCCGCAACACTTCCTCCGCCTCCGCCGCTCGTTCCGCAGGTACGCCCACTTCTGCCAGCCCCGCCACCACTTCGGTGGGCGTTTGTGCGGTGAACGCCAGCCCGTACCGGGCGATCAGATAGTTCCGCAAGGTGACCGCCACCACGTTGGCCGTCACCTTCGGCCGCCGCAGGCGGTCGAGAGCGACCCGCACGGCGCGGTGGCGTCGGATGACGGCCAGCCGCGCCGCGTCCGGGTAGAACCGACGCCAGCCCACCACCCACACCACGCCGACTCCCCCACCGACCGCGATCAGCACGACCCACAGCCACCAGTCCGGCCCGCCACTGCGGGTGAACCCCCCGTCCGACCGCACGGCGAAGAACTCTTCCGGCCCGATGAGCGGGGGCGACGGCGGGATCGCCGGCTTCGTGACGGTGAACTGCACCTTCGTGGCGTGCGTCGTGAGCGTACGGAAGCCGGCCGGGGCGAGCGGCTGGTAGGAACAGTACTTCAACTCCGGGATGTGAAACGGCCCCTCGTTGCGTGGGGTGACGCGGTAGCTGAACGTCGCCTCGCCGCCCGCCATCGGGTCCGGCGGCAGGTCTTCGACGGCAGAGAACACGGCGCGGAAGGCGGCAAAGTCGAGCAACCGCGGGCGGGTCAACTCGTCCGGGTTGACGACGTTCGACACGACCAGCGCGAGGGTGAGCGACTCACCGAACGGCACCGCCGCCGGGGTCAACTGCCACCGCACTCGCGTCGATTTCGGCCCCGAGATGGCCCCGTAGAAGTGATCGGCCGGCCGCTCGATGACGGGGATGTCGTCCACACTGGTGGGCAGTCGGGCGGCGGAAACGAGCGCGAGCAGGACGGCGAACGAGTGCGGCATCACCAGTCCTTCACGCTCGGGCGCTCGGGCGGGGCGGTCAGAGCGGCGGTGTCGCGGCGGTCTTTCGCCACCCGTGCCGACAGTGCCTCGAGATACCGCCGCATCTTCTCCGGGGTCAGGTCGTCGGGCAGTTTATCCTCGCGGGGCAGCACCACCGGGGCGTTCCCCTTGCCGGGCGTCTGCGTGTCGGTCGCCCGTGGGTCGCCTTTTTGCCCGCCGCGGATCGCCTCCGGCGGGCCACCCGCTTGCCGATTGCGGTCGCCGGTCAGTTGATCCGGCTCGCTGAACGGGTCGAGCGCCTGCGGGGTGGGACGCTCCGGCCGCGGGTCGGGCGGGGCGTCCTGCGGCGGGTCGTTCGGCAGTGGCTTCTTCGACTCCTTCGCCCGTGCCGCCATCCATAGCACTTTCGCCAGTTCCAGGTTGTGCCGGGCGTCGGCGGCCAGCGGTTGGTCGTCGGGCGGCAGGGCGAGGCAGCGGCTGAAGCTGTCGATGGCCGCTCGCAATTTGTCGATGCCGCCCTGCTTGAGCAGGCAGACCCCGCGGTTGTAGAGGGCGGCGGCGCGACGGGCGGGCGGGGCGGAGGCGTCGTCGAGCGCCCGCGTGTAGTGCTTCTCGGCCGCGTCGAACCGCTCGCGGTGGAACAGGGCGTTCGCCTTGTTGAACGCCACCAGGCCCGGATCGGTGGTCCGCTCCTCGGCGGCGGTGTACCACTCGTCGGCCTGCTCGAAGTCGCCGCGGGCGACGGCCGCGTTGCCGGCCCGGATCAGGTCGTCCGCCGTCAGGTCGGTCCGCGGCGCCGCCGCCACCAGCACGGCCAGCAG
>JANNDF010001171.1:0-2979 GCA_031387445.1 Planctomycetia bacterium | reverse complement strand
CAGGTCCGCTATCGGTCCGGGGAGGCCCCTGGAACCGTTGGGCTGGAACAACCTCGCGGATCGCGGTTCCAAAGGGTCCAGGGGCCTCCCCGGACCAGCGGACCCGTGAGCGTTCGGTGTCCCAGGTGGAGAGGTAGATTCTGGTCGTCCGAAGTGCGCCGGGCCGTGGGGAGCGATCCCCGCGGCCCGGTTCGTTTTTCGGCCCGTTTCCGCACGGCACTACCCGGCCGCGGTTCGCCTCGTACTGATAAGAGCGTGGGTCGGGCCAGTTCGGCTTCATCCCCACCGTGACTCCAAGGACTCCTATCCATGAATCGGCTCCTGCTCTCCGCGGCAGTGGTCGGCCTGATGGCCGGCCTCTCGCTGGGGGCGGACCTGAAGTCCGGCCCCCAGGCCGGCGACTCAGTGTCCGTGTTCAACCCGCTCAACGTGACAGGCAAGGCGGCAGGCAAGAAAGCCTGCCAGATTTGAGCCAACGGTAGCAATCCGGTCGCGGTCGTATTCGCCCGCGAAGTCACCCCGGACTTGACCAGTTTGGTCAAGAAGCTCGACGAAGCCGCCAACGCCAACAAAGACGCCAAGATGGGCAGTTTCGTGGTCATCATGACCGACGACACTGACAAGATGGAGAAGGCGCTCAAGGCGCTGGCCGAGAAGGAGAAACTGACCAAGATCGTGCTCACCATCGACTCACCCGCCGGGCCGGACGACTACAAGATCAGCAAAGACGCCGACGTGACCGTGCTGCTGTACAAGAAGAAAGAAGTGGTGAAGAACATCTCCTTCGCCAAGGGTAAGTTCGACAGCAAGTCGGTGGACGCCGTGGTGGGCGAGCTGAAGAGCATCGTCCCCGAAGCGAAGAAGTAACCGCCGACCGCACCTCATTCGGCCCGACCCGCCGCCGGGGGAGTCACGGACCCCGGCGGTTTTCATTTCCCATCGCCGCCAGCCCGGCCAGCATCAGCCCGCTCGTCACGCCGAGCTGTACCAGAGCCAGCGCCGCCACGGGCGCTTCCGCCCCGTAGTGCATTTGCTGGAACAACTCCAGGATGAACGACCGGTACCCCGGGGGGGCGACCACCTTGGCCGCACTCACCTCGCCCAGAGCGAGCGCCGTCACCCCCACCACCGCCGCCGCGAACGCGCGCCAGGTGAGCGGGGCGACCACCCACCACCACTCGTTGCCGCCGTCCATCGCCGCGGCTTCGGTCAACTCGGCCGGGATGGCCCGCACCGCCGGCCACAGTACCGCACACGCCAGCGGGAACAGCCGCACCACGGTGGCCCACAGTACCGGAAGCGGCGACGGTTGGTCGTACAGGGCGAACGCGAGCGGGTGGGTTGGACCGGCGGTTCGCCCGCCGAATGCCAGATCTTCCAGCAGCACCAGTTGAAGGATGTCCGCCTTCAGCGCGAACCCGACCACCGGCCCCGGTGCCAGGAAGAGCAGCACGCACACCGCCGCCAGCAGCCCGGCGAACCACCGGCTGCGGGCGGCGTGCCAGCACGCCCGCCAGGCCAGCCACGCCGTCGTCACGCCCGCCACCGCCGCCCACAACAAGCCCGACAGCAGCACCTGCCAGTTCGCCAACACCGCGTTCGACAGATTCGCCAACAACCCGCCGGCCGACGCCTTCACCAGGAGTGCGACGACCGGCATGCCGACGGCCAGCAGCATCACCAATCCGCCGGCGACCACCCACCCCCAACTGAGCAGCGGGCGGGCGGGTTGCACGTCGGCCGACACACGCACCCGGCGGACGGCCAGCGTTCCCACCACCGCCCCGGCCGCCCACACCGGCAGCGTGACCGCCACCGCCGCCCCCACCTTCGACAGGTCGCCGACGAGTTGCGTGTACACCTCCTCGGCGAACGTGCGGACCATCATCGAATCGGTCACGGGGATTTCGGTGGCGGTCTGCACGCCCACCCACCCGGCGGACACGACCGCGGCGAGTGCGGCCCGCGGCAGTACCACCCGCCACAGCACCGCCGCCCGCCCGCCGCTCAGCGTCGCGTCGTCTTCCAGAATCTGATCGGTGCGGGCGAGCACCCCGCCGACGATCCACGCCACCCACGGCACCGCCGCCATGCCGTGAACCCACCCGGCCGGCAGCAGGCCGGTGCTCCACGCCCGCCACGCCACGGCGCCCGGCTCGAGCGCCATGCCCGGCAGCCAACTGCCGAGGACCGCCTGCCAGGCGACGGCCGTGACCGGCAGCGGCACTACCAGCCCGACCAGCACGGCGGCGCGGAGGATGCGTGACGGGTGCGTCGGCCCGCGGGCGATGACCACCGCCAGCAGCGAGCCGAGGGGCACGGCGACGGCGACGGCGAGCAGGGCGAGCAGGGCGGTGTTGGTGAGGAGCGAGGCGAGGCGGTCCCACTCGGCATAGGAGGCGAAGGCACCCGGCCGGCACGCCCCCGCCAGCACCGGCAGGAGGAGTGGCCCGGCGAGCAGCATGAGCAAGAGCGCGGGCGGCAGGCGGCGGGGCATGGGGGAAGTGTACGCCTGACTCAGTGCCCTTCCTTCACCATGTTCTTGTTCCACGCCGGGATGGTCACGTTCATGTCGGCGGTGCCATTCGGCACGCACTGGCAACTGAGCCGCGACTCCGGAGTGACGGCGCGGGCGGTGTCGAGCATGTCCTCTTCGTTGTCGGTGGCGGCCGGACAGGTGCTCAGCCCGGCGGTCACGTACACGTGGCAGGTGGCGCACGCGCACACCCCGCCGCAGGCGTGGTCGATTTCGACGCCGGCGGCTTCGGCCAAGTCCATCAGGCTGCCCGGCTCGCCCGTGCGGCCGTAGGGGATCTTCTTCGGATCGACGGTGACGGCTCTCGACTCACCCGTTTCCTCAATGAGGAACGTGACGGTGAACGGACGAGTCGGGAGCGACACTTTCGCTTTCGTGATGTAGGGATTCTGACCCGCCATCGGGGTGGACCTCGGGGCGAAACAAAAACCGCGGGCGGGTCC
>JANNDF010001161.1:0-6261 GCA_031387445.1 Planctomycetia bacterium | reverse complement strand
TTTTCGGGTGGTCCGCTCTCGCCGAGTGCGGCATCGCACAACCCGCTCTCGGCGAGAGCGGGCCACCCTATCCGGCGATCGCCCACGCGGCCGCCACCACCGCGGCCGTTTCCACCCGCAGCACCCTCGGGCCGAAACTCGCCACCCGCCACCCGGCGCCGACCGCCGCCGACACCTCCGCCGCAGTGAACCCACCCTCCGGCCCGACCGCGAACACCACGCCTCCCGTCGGTCGCTCGGCGGGTGTGCCGTCGGCCGTGTGCAGCACGAACTTCGTCGCCGGCAGATCGGTCAGGTGTAGGAACTCGGCCCACACCCTCGGCGGATCGACCCGCATCAGCACGTTCCGCCCGCACTGCTTGCTCGCCTCGATCACCCCGCGTTCGATCTTCGCCAGCGTTCCCTCTTTCGGGACCACCACCGACCGTTCGGTGACGAGCGGGATCAATCGTGTGGCTCCCACCTCCACCAGTTTCTCGATCAGGTAATCCGCCCGGTCGCCTTTGGGGAGTGCCGACCCGACGACGACGGGGAAGGGCACCTCACGGGAAACTTGATCACGTCTGAGAATGTTCAGCGTCACCTGTTTTTTGCCAACGGCGATCACCTCGGTGGGGTACTCGCAGCCGTCGCCGTTGAACAGTGTGACCATATCGCCGGTTGCGAACCGTCGGACGGTGGACAGGTGGTGCGCGTCCGGCCCGGTCAGCGTCAGGTCGCCGAGGGAGAGCGGTTCGGGCGTGTAGAAGCGGTCGGACATGGGGATGTGATACTGGCGGTGCTGCTGGACTGCTGTAGTCGGGGTCTGTGACCCCGGTCCGACCGGCCTCACAGAGGCCGGCTACAAATGCTGCTCTACTTCTTCGTCGGGATGAACTGGTTCAACTCCAACCCGTTCGGGCCGAGTACGTCGTCCAGCACTTCGATGCGGCCGCGCTCCTTCACCCCGACCAGGATTTTGCCCACCTCCTCCCGCCAAATGGCCGCAAGGATGTCGGGGTTCGATTGCCGCAACGTCTGGTACGACTTCAGCCGCTTGGTGAAGGCGTCGGCGTCGGCGTCGGCCAGCGTCTCCCGCTCGTTGGCGTACGCCTTCGCCTCGGACAACAGCCGCTGACGAAGCGAGTTTGCCTCGCTCACCCGCCGCTGCCCGTCCTGCTCGGCCTGGTTCACCCGCGTGCGGATGCCGGTCTGCGCCTGGTTCACGGCGTCGAACGAGTCCTTCACCTCGTCCGGTGCCGCCAAGTGCTCGACGCTCACCCGCTGGATGACGATGCCGAGCCGGTGCGGGGCGACCCGCTGCGGCAGGCGGTCGGCCACCTGCTGCGCCACCGCCGCCCGACCGGACAGCACATCGTCCACCGTCCGCGCCGCCGCCCACTCGCTCGCCACCGCTTCGGCCTCGCGGGACAGCACGGCATCGACGCGGTCACGGTGGGCGGCGTAGTTGTCCAGCTCGCCATCGCGGGTGTCGATGGCGTAGGCGACGACCATCCGCATGTTGATGAGGTTCTGATCGCCAGTGATCAGTTGCCCGGTCGGGATGCCGGGCGCGTCGGCCGTCTCGTCCGGGTTGTAGCCGACGGTCAGTTGCACCGTCCGCACTTTGAACTTGTCCACCTGATCGACGCCCCACGGCAGGCCGATGCGGAGGCCGGGGCCGGGGCGGTCGATCACCCGACCAAACCGCCGCACCACCGCCCGCTCGTCCGGCTCCACCTGCGAGACGCCGGTGAGCAGGTAGAGCAGGAGCAGGATCGGCACGATGTACTTGACGCGGCGCATTGGAACCTCGGGCGAGCGGCCCGTGTGAGCGGGCTGGTGAGTAAAAAACCAGGGGGCTAACGCCCCCCGCTCGCCTACTTCTTCGGGGCTTCTTTCAGCAGGCGGAACAGCTCGTGGTTGAGCGACAGCAGCAGCACGTCGCGGCTGTCGGCCAGCACCGCCTGCATCGCCTTCAGTCGCTGGAGGAAGGCATAGAACTCCGGGTCTTTTGCGTGCGCCTCGTTCCGCAGTTGGTCCGCCCTCACGTCCGCCTCGCCCTCGATCCGCTGCTTCTCGGCTCGCGCGGTCGCCTCGACCTCCCGCCGCTTCTGTTCCGCCTCCGCCGAGATGCGTGACGCCTCGCGGCGGCCCTCGTTCTCGTACTCGGCCACCTTGATGGTGCGCTCCGCACGAATGCGCTCGTAGATGCTCGTCCGCACCGCCTCGGGGAACGTCAGCCGCCGTAGCCGCAGCGTGACGATTTCCACGCCGTACTGCTCCCGCACCTTCTGCACGAACCCGTCGGCCAGCAGTTTCTCCTCGAACGCCGTCACACGGCGGTCGGCGAGCGCCTGCCGCTCGGCCGGGTCGTCCGACTTCGGCACCGACACGAGTTCGTCCAGCGACATCGCCCCGACCACCGCGGCCAGCCGCCCGTTGATTTGCGGGGCCAGCAGCTTCTTCACCTGCTCCGGGCTGCCGGTGGCCTTCACGAACGTGTCGGCGGCGGTGGCGTCGGGCACCCGCCAGGTGACGAACGCGTCGACAGTCAACGTCTTGTCGATGGTGTTCCGCCTGGTGTCGCGGGTGAGCGACTCGACGGCCGGCAGGTCGAACGACTGCACGCGGCGGTCGATGCGGGCGACCGAGTCAACCGGCCACGGCAGTTTGAAGTGCAACCCGGCGTCGGACTCGCCGTCGATCACCGCCACCGGCCGGCCGAACCGTGTGACGTAGGCGTACTCGGCGAAGTCCACCGGGTACAGCGCGGTGACGCCCCACAGGATGAGTAGCGCCGGAATCAGGATGAGGAGAAGGCGTTTCATGGTGTTGGGTCCGGTAGGGTGGGTCGCTCTCGCCGAGAGTGACATCGGCAACGACTCTCGGAGAGAGTCGGCCACCCTAGGGCGGGTCGCGCTGGTCCATCGGGCCGCTCCGCGGGAAGGCGAGCGGCGGGGTCTTGGGCATCAGGTCGGGGTCGAGCAGGAACAGCTTGCGAGTGCCGGGCAGCTTGTCGGCGTCGATCAGGATCTTGTCGCGACCCTTCAGCGTGGCAACGGACGCATCGAGCGACAGCCGCAGTTCGGTCAGGTAGCGTTTCACCGCCAACAACTCCGCCCGCTTTGCCGGGTCGTTGCCCACGCTCTTTTCTTCCTCCGCCGTCAGGGTGGTGCGGGCGACGTGCCACCGCACGAACACGTCGCGGGCGGCCTCGGCCTCGCTCACCTTCTTCGTCTTCTCGGCGGTCGCCACGGCCACCACCCGCACCTTCTCGTCGGCCGCACGAGACACCACCCGCGACGCCTCGGCCGTCGCCTCGTTCACCGTTTTATCCCGCTTCTGGATCGCCTCGGCCACGGCGTGATACGCGGCCACCACGTCCTGCGGCGGGTGCAAGTCGTGGATGGTGATGCCTTCCAGCCTCACGCCCAGGCGGTCGGCGGACGCCTCTTGAACGCTGGCATTCAACTTGGCGAATGCCAGTCGCTCCACTTCGGGGCGACCCAACCCGAGCAGTTCCTCGAAGGCCCGCGACGCGGCCAACTCGCGCAACACCGACTCGGCCGCGGACCGCAGAATCGGCGTCACGTCTTGCACGCCGAGCACGAACGCCTTCGGGTCGGTGATGGTGAACCGCACCGTCGCCAGCACCTCAATCAGGTTGCCGTCGCCGGTGAGCAGCAGCGACTCGTCCGTCAGCCGGCTGGTGGCGTCCGAGTGCGAGCTGGCCCAACTGAGTGACCCCTCGCCCGGCCTCCTCACTTTTTGTTGCACCTGCCGCGCCTGCTCCATCTGTTGCGCCTGCTCGGGGGTGAGCAGGCGGAAGCCGACTTCGACCGTTTTCACCTCGGCCGGTTTCACGCGGGTCACTTTGTCCATGGGCCACGGCAGGCGGTAGTGAAGGCCCGGCTCCATGACCGGTTCGACCGCCCCGAACCGCTGGCACACGCCCACTTCGTTCGCCGCGATGACCACTACCCCGGACACCAGCCACGCCGCCACCGCGAGCACCAGTGAGGTGCGGACGATCACTCGCCACCGCTTACCCAGCCAGTCGAAAAGGTCGTGGGCGTGGACGGTGTTCACCCAGCGGTCGAACCGGCCGAGCCGAGACCGCACGCGGCCGAACAGTGTGTTCGTGCCGGTCCGCTCGAAGGCGAGCAGCCGCATCGAATTCGCCAGAACCAGCAACGAGCCGAGTTGGTGGTAGATGACGCCGGCGAGCGGGGCTTTGTCCAGCCAGTCGGCTTTGGCGAACAGCGGCCACAGGAAGCCGGTGAACAGCACGCCGACGCCGTTCACGCCGAAGCCGAACCAGAGGACGTTCTGGCGAATCACCCGGACCATCTCGCGGGACAGACGCAGCAATAGTGGCAGCGGGCGGAGCGGGTCGCCCATCATGACGACATCGCCGGCGGCGGCAGCGATGTCGGTGCCACTCCCGATCGCGATACCGACGGCGGCGGTCGCGAGCGCGGGGGCGTCGTTCACCCCATCGCCGACGAACGCCGTGGTCGCGTTCACGTTCGCCGCTTTGTCGGCGGGCAGCAGTTCGGCCTGCGTTTCCGTGAGCGGCAAGTTGGCCGACACCGCCCCCGCCACGCTCGCCCGGTCGCCGGTGAGCAGTGACAGCCGGCTGACACCGAGCGCTCGCAGCTCGCTCAGCACGCCGGCGGCTTCCGGCCGCACGCGGTCCCGGCAGCCGATGGCACCGAGCAACTCGCCGTTGCGGGCGACGAGCAGCGAGGTTTGCCCGGACTGGTCGAGGCGGGCGAGCAGGGCGTCCGCTGCGTCGGGCACTGACACTCCGTTGTCAACCATCAGCCGGCGGGTGCCGACGAGGATGACGTTTCCCTCGGCGACCACTCGCACCCCGCCGCCCGGAATCGCAGCGAACTCGTCCGGTACGGGTAGCGGCGATGGCACTGCGGCGGTGATGACGCGGGCAATGGGGTGTTCGCTCTTGCTCTCGGCGATCGCGGCGTTGCGGAGGAGGTCGTCGGCACTGCCGGCGAGCGGCAACACGTCGCCGAGTTCGAGTTTGCCTTCCGTTAATGTTCCGGTCTTGTCGAAGGCGAACGCGGTCACGTCGGCCAACCGTTCGAGCGCCGCCCCGCTTTTTACAAGAACGCCGGTTCCCGCCAACCGACCGAGCGCGGCGATCACGGCGGCGGGCGTGGCCAGCACCAGCGGGCACGGGCACGCCACCACCAGCACGGCCAGCGTGGGATAGAGGGCCACCCGGCACGCGGCGGCGAACGTCACCTTCTTCGCCTCGGTGCCGCCGCCGAGCGCGATGCCGACGTTCACCGCGAATGCCAGCACCGCCAGCCCGAGCACCACCGGCAGGAAGTAGCGGGCCAACTTGTCGGCCAGCCGCTCGCCGGCCGACTTCTCTTTCAGCGCCCGCCCGGTCAGGTCGATCACCCGCCCGGCCACCGTCTCCGTGCTCACCCGCTTCGCGTCCACAGTCAGCGAGCCGTTTTGAACCACGCTGCCTGCCAGCACCGTGTCGCCCGGCCCTTTCTCGACGGGCACGCTTTCGCCGGTTAATGCACTCGTGTTCACCGCCGACCGGCCGTCGATCACCACGCCGTCCACCGGGATGACGCCTCCCGGTTTGACGACGACCCTGTCGCCCACCACCAGTTCGGCCGTGAGCGCCCGCACCTCCACGCCCTCGCGGATCACCCAGCAGCGTTGCGGGAACAGCTCGCTCAGCTTGCCGAGCGCCTTCTGCGTGCGGTCGAAGGTGACGGCTTCCAGGCACTCGCCGAGCAGGCCGATGAACACCACCTCGGCGGCGACGAGCGGCTCGCCCATGACGATGGCGGCGATGCACGCGATGGCCACGGCGAGGTCGGCGCCCACCTTCCACTGGCCGAGCTTTTCGAGCGCCCCGAACAGTGCCCGCGCGCCGCCCAGGACCGCCGCGTGCAGCGCGAACGCCGACGTGAACCCGAACTGCGTGCGGTTCCAGGAGGGCACGGCGGGCGAGTTGATCCAGCCGGCGAGCAGTGGCCACAGGTCGGCGGCGACCAGCACCCCGAGGGCGGCGGTGAAGATGTAGAGCGGCAGATGCGACTTCGGGCGGAACGGGTTGTCGGTCGGGTCGAACTCGCGGTGCATCGGTCGGGCCGTCCGGTGGGAGCCGGAGGCAGACTACGCTGCCGCGGACGAACCGGCCATGCGTGTGACGGAGAGGAGCGCGGGTAACATGCGGAATCGGTGTAGCCGCGAGGCGCGGACGAGCGCGTCACAGTTCCGACGCGCTCG
>JANNDF010000983.1:0-3756 GCA_031387445.1 Planctomycetia bacterium | reverse complement strand
CGCCTACGGGTACATCGACGAGATTAGCGACCACACCTTCCACAAGGAGAGCGGTTGGGCGCACGCCGGGCTGATCTCGCTGGACGTGCCGCACATGCCGGAGCGGTTCCGCAACAGCGTGATCTTCGGCAGCATCCATGGGTGCAGCGTCAAGCAGAACATCTTGAAGCCGAACGGCAGCAGCTTCACCGCCACGCGGGGCGACGACTTCCTCGTCAGCGGGGACAAGAACTTCCGCCCGATCAACATGAAGTGGGGGCCGAACGGCGACATCTACCTGATCGACTGGCACGACCAGATGCCCTGCCACCAGGCCAAGCCGGACGAGTGGGACTACGAGCGCGGGCGGGTGTACCGCATTCAGGTGAAGGGCCGCAAAGGCGGGAAGCCGGCAGACCTGACCAAGCTGAAGGAGCCGCCGCTCGGTGAGCCGGACCCTTACGTCAAGCGGACCGCCCTCCGGCTGGCCTACGAGAAGTTCGCCAACGATCCCGTTCCGGTCATCAATACCCCCCGCCTGAAGTCGTGGACGGACATTCAAGGCATTCACGCCCTCGGGAATGAGATCCCCTACCGCGAAGGGCACACCACGAAGGACGCTCACGACGCCAAGGCCTGGGAAGTCCGGCTGACGAGCCAGTTCTCGAAGTTGACGGCCGCAGATTATCAGGCGCTCGAAGCGCTGGCCAGGGAGTCGTCGAGTGCGATCGTCCGTCGCGAACTCGCCTCTGCCGCGATTCGCCTCACCGACAAGCACGACGTGACCGCACTCCTTCACGCCCTGATGGCGCACAAGGACGACGCCAAAGACCCGCTCATCCCGCATCTGGTGTGGACGGCCTACGAGAAGGTGCTTACGAGCCGCGAGCATGAGCGACGGGATACGAGCCGCGAGCATGAGCGACCGGAACAGAAAGACGACAAGGCCCCCGTCGCTGACGCTTCCCCGGACCCCGTCGCTCACGCTTCCGGCTCGTTAGAGACTGAACTTGCGTTCCTGGCGAAAGAAGCCCCGGACAACATCTTCGTCCGCGATCACATCGTGCCGAAGGTGATGCGTCGGCTGGTCGCCACCGGCGACGCGGCCGACCTGAAGCTGTGCGTCAAGTTCCTCGCCGACGTGAAGGACGTGAACACCCGCGAGAAGGCGCTCGACGGGTTGGTGCTCGCCCTCGCCGATCAGACCGTGGACGCCCCGGCGGAGTGGAAGGCGGTGCGGGACGAACTTCGCAAGGACGCCAAACTCGCCGGGTACGTCAACAAGCTGGCCGTGAACTTCCGCGATCCCGAAGCGGTGTCCCGTGCCCTCGCCGTGTTGAACGACACCGCCAAGCCGGAAAGCGACCGCGCCGAGGCCGTCCGCCAACTGGTGCAACTGAAGGCCAAAGAAGCCCCCGACCTGTTCCGCAAACTGGCCCTCACCGATGGCGAAAAGGCGATGCCGGTGCGCATTGAGGCCGCCCGCGGGCTGGTGGCGTTCGACAAACCCGACCTGCCGAAGGCGGTGCTGGACAAGTGGAGCACGCTGCCGGCGAACTTGCGGAACGAGTTGGTGAACACGCTCGCCGCCCGGAAGCCGTGGGCGATGGAACTGCTCAAGGCGATGGACGCCAAGACCATCGACCGCGGCCTCGTGACCGACAACACCGTCACCCGGATGCAGGCGTTCAACGACAAGGACATCAACGCCCTGATCGAAAAGGCGTGGGGCAAGGTGCGGAAGACGCCCGACGAACTGAACAAACTGATCGACAAGACGCGGGCCAGCCTGAACACGACGGCGGCGTCGTTCACGGCCGGCAAGAAGGTGTTCGAGAACCAGTGTGCGAAGTGCCACAAGTTCGACGGCAAGGGCGCGGAGGTCGGGCCGGCGCTCGACGGCGCGGGCCGCGACATCGAATACCTGCTGGCCAACGTGCTCGACCCGAACCGCGTGGTCGGTGCCCCGTACTTCGTCCGCACCGCCAACCTGAGCGACGGGCAGACGATCCAGGGCCTGCTACACGCCGAGGACGACCAGAGCATCACGTTGAAGACCGAGAACGCGGTGCTGAAGCGGATCGCCAAGAAGGACCTCGACGGGGCGGTGAAGGTGGCCGAGAAGTCGATGATGCCGGAGGGGCTGGCGTCAGGCATGACCGAACAGGACTTCCGCGACTTGATCCGGTATGTGATGGCCCACCCGCACCTGACCGACGTGAGCATGGGGGGCCAGAAGTTGACCGTGCCGGTGACCGGGCGGATCGCGCTGCCGCAGGCGAAGGACACGAACGAAATGGAGTTGGTGTTCGAGGTGACGGCGGCCGACGAGGTGAAGACGACGCTGCAACTGGGCGGCGAGTTCGTGAGAGGGTACGCCGTGACGCTCGACGGGAAGGCGGTGGCGGTGGACGGCAACGCGGCCCCGCTCACGCTGGGCAAGGGCAAGCACACGCTGTCGGTCACGGTGAGTTACAAGGGGACGCTGGCGTGGGCGACGGCCCGGTTGCTCGACCCGGATCGCAAGCTGACATCGGAGAAGTGATCGTGTTGACGAGGCGTAACCCGTGAGGGGCCGGGTTCCGTACCACCCGGCCCCTCACGGGGCACGGCTCGCCCGTTCCGCCTCACAGCGTAATCAGCGCGCTGCTCCACGTCAGGCCGCCGCCGAAGGCGACGAGCAGGATGGTGTCGCCCGGCCCGCAGCGGCCGGTGCGGACCCCTTCATCCAGGGCGATGGGCACGCTGGCGGCCGACGTGTTCCCGTACCGGTCCAGGTTCACCACCACCCGCTCGGGCGGGAAGTCCATGTCTTCCAGGGCGGCGTCGATGATCCGCACGTTCACCTGGTGCGGGACGATCAGCTTCAGCTCCTTGCCGACCGCCGCACAGTCGGCCTGGGCCAGGGTGACCAACTCCTTCAGCTTGGCCACGGCGAAGCGGAACACCTCCCGCCCGTTCATCCGCAGGTAGTTCAGGTTGGGCAGCACGCCGTTGCCGGGCGGCGGGTTGGGCGTCACCTTGCTCGGCACCTGGATCAACTCCTGCCGCCCGCCGTCGGCGAACAGGCGGATCTTGTGCACCTGCCCGCCCGACCCGTCGGCCGGGCCGAGGACGACCGCCCCCGCCCCGTCGCCGAACAGGATGCAGGTGTTGCGGTCGGTGAAGTCGCTCACCCGGCTGAGCACCTCCGCCCCCACCACCAGCACCGTCTTGGCGTCGCCGGTGCGGATGTACTGCTCGCCCACACTGAGCGCGTACACGAACCCGCTGCACGCGGCGGTCACGTCGAACGCCGGCACCGTGCCGCACTCCAGATAGCTCTGGATGAGGCAGGCGGCGCTTGGGCACATGAGGTCGGGGGTGACGGTCGCGCACACGATCAGGTCCACGTCGGCCGGCTGCTTGTTGGCGGCCACGAGCGCCTCGCGGGCGGCCAGGGTGCCCATGGTGGCGGACGTGTCGCCGGCGGCGGCGTACCGCCGCTCGCGGATGCCCGTGCGGGTGCGGATCCACTCGTCGGACGTGTCCAGTGTTTCGGCGAACTCGTCGTTCGGCACCACTCGTGTGGGGACGAAACTGCCGGTGCCGAGGATGCGAGCGGCGTGTCGGTGCATGGGGTGATCACCCGCGGGGCGGCTACTTGCGGTGGACACCGATTGGTTTACTTCTTTCCAGCGGTGAACGACAACCGAAAAATTTCACCAACCCGCGAACGCACGTCCGGAAACGCCGCGGGCACCGAACCGGCCGGTTAGGTGGCCGCGGTGGCGGCAC
>JANNDF010001135.1:0-15837 GCA_031387445.1 Planctomycetia bacterium | reverse complement strand
TACTTGGGCAGTTCGCCAGTGCTCACGATCGCCTCGCGGTGCTGCGGGGTGGTCGGGTAGATCACTCGGTCGCCTGCGGCGTAGTTGGCGGCCGGGTTCTTCGCCCGGTAGATGCGGGTGGCGTTCGACCGGGCCACCTCGTCCGGCTTGTAGATCTCGTGCGACTCGCGGTGGTAGGTGGCCAGCACGCTGGCAAGAGCCGACTGCACGGCGGCGTCCTTCTCGGCGTGGAATGCCGGACGGATCTTGGCCATCACCTCCCGGATGGTTGTGAGTTTCAGCCCACTCAGAAGCGGCAGCCCGCGGACGAGGGAGTCGCACGCGGCTTGGCGCTCGGCCGCTGGTCGTTTAGCGTCAGTGGCGACGACGGCCGCGGCGGTCAGTGCGGCGGCGGTCGTCTCACCGCTCGACCCCTTCGACGAATCGCCCGACAGTTCGCCATACGCCAGCGCGAGGAGGTCGTGGGCGGTCACGTCTTCCGCGTCCAGGGCGATCACCTTCTCGGCGGCTTTGATCGCTTTGACGGTGGCCGCCCGCCGTTCGGCCGACCCTTCCGGGTGGGCCTTCCGCACCTTGAATTGCAGGTTCGCCAGCATGTTCCAGGCGACGTAGTCTTTGGTGAAGTCGAACCCGCGGTCGGCCGGCTGGCCCTTCGGGTCGAGCAGCTTTTCCAGGTCGGCGATGACGGCCAACAGGTCTTCGGTGCGGCCGGCGTTCTGGGCGTTCACCTGGGCGGTGAACCACAGGCGGCTCCACCACGCGGCGGGCACCTCGCACTTGCCGCTCGCCTCCAGTTCCTTCGCCGCTTCGTCCAGCCGGCCTTCTTCGATGAACGTGCGGGCCAAGTTCAGGCGGCCGTGCGGCACGGCGTCCTTCTCGCCGAGCGTGAGCAACTGGCGGAAGGCGTCCTCGGCCTGCTTGAAGTTACCCCGCTTGCCGCCCCCTTCGAGCAGGTTGCCGATGCCATAGTCGTTCCACCGCTGCCACGCCGGTTTGATCGGCGACGTTTGCTCCGCCACCGCCGGCCCGCCGGCCACCGGCAGCGTCACCGCGTCACTGCACACGTCGATGATCGGCAGCGTCGGGTACGGCTTCCCCTCGTGGACCAGCTTCATGTACTCGTCGTCGAACTTGCGGTAGCGGAGCTTGGCGCTCAGTTCCACCGGCCCTGTCACATCGGCCGGGATGTCCAGGCGGTAGTGCAGCACGGCGGCAGCACCGGGCGGGATCTGCTTGTCGTACAGCGGGGTGAAGATGTCCTGCGGGTTGCGGCGGTTGATGCGGCTGCCGTTGCGGTCGAGCATGTGGACGTTGATGAAGTGGGACCAGCGGTCCACCTCGCCGGTGTCCGGGCCGGTCATGCCGCCGTTGCGGGCGATCTCCTTGCCCCCGCTCGTGGCCTTGAAGTCCACCCAGATCTCGTTCGAATCGACCGTCCCCTGCGAGAAGTGGTGGCCGACGGCGAGCGTGCGAACGACCACCTCCACCAGGTAACTCTTGCCCGGTTGCAACGTGGGCAGTTCGGGCCGCAGCTTGCTCACCGGGGCGTCCTTCGCGTTCGCCTTCAGGCCGAACAGGTCGATCCGCACCTTCTTGTCGGTGCCGTCGGGGGCGCCTTTCAGGTAGCCCTCGTGCAGCTTGATCGTCTCGTCGAACCCGGCCGCATACTGGGCGTACTTCGGGTCGTTCTTGAGCAGGGTGAACAGGCCGGTGTTCGCCCCGGCGAAGCGGTGGTTGTGGACTTTCGCCGTGCCGCTCTTGTCGAAGTCCTTCGCCCCGAAGTCGGTGCTGGCCTTCAGCGGCATGTGGCAGGCGGCGCAGTTCTCCTTCGCCGTCGGCGGGTAGTAGAAGCTCCGCACCCCGTGCCCCGACACGCCGCTGAGCAGGAAGCTGTCGTAGTGGTTCTGCCCGCGGAGGAACTCCTTGTAGTGGTTCAGTTCCACCGGCAGGCTCACCTTGTGGCAGGTGGCGCAGAACTCGGCCGACTTGTGCAACGGCTTCAGGAAGGTCTGCTTGTGGAAGTCGGGTTTGGCCTTCACCAGTTGCTGGTTCATCCACTGCAACGTCGGGTCGGTGCTGGTGGCGAACGGGTAGTGGGCCGGCTCTTCCATGGTGTACGCGCCGTTCCCGAACGTGCCGTTCACGTGGGTGATGGCGTGGCAGGCGGTGCAGGTGATGCCGGCGTGGGCCGTCTTGTGGTTCACGTCGTCGAACTTCGGGTCGTCGAACGCCCCGCTCAGGAACGGCACCGGGTCGTGGCAGCCGGCGCACCACCGGCTGGCCTTCACGTTGCCGTCCGTTTCCAGCCCCACCTTGCGAGTCTCGCGGACGCTGAACAGGTACGCCTTGTTGTTGAACGAGCTGAACTTGTGGGCCGAGTGGAAGTGGTCGTTGGCCACGTCCTGGTGGCACTTGGCGCAGTAGGCGTCCATCATCAGCACGTCGGCGTCGATGAACTTGCCGTCGGCCGTGCGGCTCATGGACGGCTCGAAGTACTCCGCCCCCTCCTTCGGCCCCTCCCGCCCCCACTTCTGCGGGTCTTGGGCGTGCATGACGAGCATGACGGCGGTGATCGCCCCGACGCCGCCCGCCCACCCCCACGCCAGCTTCCACTTGATCGGCGGGCCGGCCCGCCGGTGCCAGATGTACGCGAACACCGCCGCCACCGGCAGCACGATGTGCAACCCGTACACCACCCACCGCTGCGCCGTCCCCTCCGGCAGTTGCGGCATCCCGTCGAGTTGGATGAGGGCGAACCCGGTGACCGCGACCAGCAGGCCGACGGCGAACAGCAGGATGCCCAGTTTGACCGCCAGCCGGTTCTTCCGGTTGCGGGCGGTCCACCAGTGGTACGCCCCGAACGCGAAGAACGGGAGCGTGCCGGCCACGCCCATCACAATGTGGCCGAAGAACACCCACAGCGCGAACGGGGTGGTGTAGTTGTTCGGGGCGAGAGAGAAGTTCAGCACGCGGACGGCTGACAGGTAGACGCCGGTGGCCCCGAGGAGGGCGAACCCGGCGAACACCACCCACAACAGCACCCGCAGCCACGGGCCGATGGCCGGGATGTACGGCGCGGGGGAGGCCGCCGGGCGGCGGATGACAACGGGTGCGGGAGACGGATCCACGGCGACCCCGGAGAGAAGGGTGATGGACGAGTCAGAGAATACTGTTAAAGATACCGCAAGCCGCCCGCCGGACCAACGCGAAGCCGCGATGCAGGTGGCACAGGCATTCCTGCCTGTGAGAACAACAGCCCAGGCAGGAATGCCTGTGCCACCAACACTCAGACACCCCATGCCCCGCTACCTGGCCGCCGCCTGTCAGACCGACTTCCCCAACCCCGCCACGCGAGCCGACATCCCCGACCGCGTCGGGCGGATGCTGGCCATGATCGACCGGGCGGTGGTCGGCTACCGGCCGTTCGGCGACGTCCGGCTGGTGGTGTTCCCCGAGTTCGCCCACGCCGCCCCGATCTACGAGACGGCCGAGGAGTTGGCCGACAAGCTCGCGGTTCACCTGCCGAACGAGCAGACCGACCGTTACCAGAAGAAGTGCCGCGAACTCGGCGTGTACGTCCAGACTGGCAGCTTCCTGGAAGTGGATACGATGCACCCCGGCCGGGTGTTCAACACCACCTGCCTGATCGGCCCGGACGGGCTGCTGTACAAGTACCGCAAGGTCCACCCGTGGCTGCCGTGGGAGGTCCATGCCAGCCCGCACGACATCCCGAACTGCCCCGACAACCCGTTCCCGGTTGCCGAGACGGACATCGGCGTGCTCGGGTGCGCGATCTGTTACGACTGGCTGTTCCCGGAGGCGATCCGCGAGTTGGCCCTGCAAGGGGCGGAGGTGCTCATCCGGGTGAGCGCGTACATGGACCCGTGGGGGGCCACACCGCCGATGGACTGGTGGACGGTGGTGAACCGCTGCCGGGCGCTGGAGAACACGGCCTTCGTGGTGGCGGCCAACCAGGGGGCGAGCGCCCACCACTACCCACCGTTCTCGTGGCCCGGCGGCAGTATGATTGTGGACTACGACGGGCGAATTCTCAGCCAGGCCGACCCCGGGCCCGGCGAGAAGATCGTGGTCTCGACCATCGACATCGCCCAACTGCGGGCGGAGAAGGCCCGCCGCACCGGGCACGCGCTGCTCGCCCACCGCCGCCCGGAGGCGTACCGGCACGCGGGGAAACCGGCCTTCCCGCCCGCCGGGGCCGAGCCGATCACCTACGCGATGAACGAAGCGCGGACCCGGCGGTGAGCCGCCGGCCGTTTCACCGAGGTTGCCCATGACCGGCCCACGCCGCTCTCTCCGCTGGCTCGTGCTGGGGTTGCTCGTCGCCGTGCTGGCGACGGCCGGGGGGTTCGCCTACCTGCACCTCACCGGGTCGACCGTCGCCCCGCCGACGACCGCGGGTGAACTCACCCCCGACCCGCCCACGCCCGACCCGCGTCTGGTTTACGTCACCCCATTCCGCAACGTGAAGCCCGACGTGAAGTACGTCGGCGATGCCGCCTGCGAGGGATGTCACCGCTCGGTGTGCAAGTCGTACCACGCTCACCCGATGGGCCGGTCGGCCGACCTGCTCGCCCACACCCCGCCCAGGGAGAAGCTGCCGGCGAAGGGGCCGGCGGCGTTCACGTCCGGGCCGTTCGACTTCGAGGTGGAGGCGTCGGGCGACGGGCTGACACACCGCGTGCGGCTGCGGGAGGGGGAGGGGGCGACCCGCCCGGAGGCGGTGATGCCGGTGCAGGTGGCCATCGGGTCTGGCACGCGAGGCCGCTCGTACCTGACCACCGAGGGGGGCCACGTGTGGCAGTCGCCCGTCAGTTGGTTCGGGCCGGACGAGCGGTGGGACGTCTCCCCCGGCTACCGCATCGGCCGCACCCTCCAACGGCCCATCGGCTCGCCCTGCCTGTACTGCCACGTCGATCACGTCGAGCCGGTGGCGGGGTCACTGAACCGATACCGCGAGCCGCTCTTCCCCCACCAGGTGGCCATCGGTTGCGAGCGGTGCCACGGCCCCGGCGGGCTGCACGCGGCCGAACGGGCCGCCAAACTCACCCCGGCCATCCCGGACACGTCCATCGTCAACCCCAAACACCTGTCGGCGGCCCTCCAACTGGCGGTCTGCGAGCAGTGTCACTTGCAGGGCCAGGAGCGGGTGAACCGCCGCGGGCGGAGTCCGTTCGAGTTCCGGCCTGGGTTGCCGTTCGACCAGTTCGTGAGCGTGTACGTCCGCCACCCGGACCTCGCCGAGGCGAACAAGTCGGTCGGCCAGTTCGAGCAGATGGAACAGAGCCACTGCTTCCAGAAGAGTGGCGGCAAGCTGACTTGCACCAGTTGCCACGACCCTCACATGGCGCCGGCCCCGGCCGAGAAGGGCGCCCACTACCGCCGCCAGTGCCTGACCTGCCACCAGTCGCCGGGGGCGGTCGGCTGCTCGGCTCCGGCACCGGCCCGCGAGGCGAAGGCGGACAGTTGCGTCGCCTGCCACATGCCGAAAGCGGCGAGCAGCAACATCACCCACGCCAGTGTGACCAACCACCGCATCGTGCGGACGCCATCCCCGCCGCCGACCGCCCGCCCACTGCCGTTCGGCACCGTCCCGCTGGTCCGCTTCCGCCCCGGTGGTTCGCTCGCGGCGGAGGAACTGGAGCGCGATCTCGGGATCGCCCTGGCGCGGTTCGCCCGCCTGGTCCCCTCGAACGATGTGGCCGCCCGTAGCGACCCTCGCGGGGCGGCGGTCGGCCGGCTCAAAGAGTCCCTCGCCCGGTGGCCCGGCGACGCCGAGGCGTGGGGAGCGTTGGCGTCGGCCCGGAGCGAACGTGGGGAGGGGGCGGAGAAGCTGAAAGCGGCGAAGAACGCCTTCCAACTGGCACCGCAGGACGAGACGGCGGTCACCACCCTGACCGAAGCGGCGACCGTCGCCGGCGAGTTCGACCTGGCGCTCGAGATGGCCGGGAAGTGGGTGGCCATGAGCCCGCGGTCGGCCGAACCGCTCATCGCTCGCGGGTTCATCCGCCTCAAACAGGGGAATTGGGCGGGTGCGGAAGCCGACTGCCGGGCGGCGCTGAAGATCCACCCGCTCCACGCCGAGGCCCACCTGTACCTGGCCATCAGCCGGCACCAGCAGGGCGACGCGGCGGGCGGTGCAAAGGCGGCTCAGACGGCGGCCGCGCTGGAGACCGACCCGCGGGAGAAGGCGGCCCTGACGGACTGGTACCGCCGGGCCACCCGCTGATTGGTTCGCGGGACTGCTACCGTTCGGGCGGGGCGCGGTCGAGGAGTGCGAGCGCGGCCCACGCCACCCGCCGCCCACTGAACTCGAGTTGCCCGCCGCCCCAGTAGTTGGGCGAATACAGGAGCGCGGCCCGGAAGGTGTCGCGGGCGCGGCGGGTGTTCCCCGCCTCGAGTGCGACGACCCCCCGCAGGGTGATCATGTTCGCCTGGAGGCCGAGCGTCTGGGCGATCTCGGCCACCCGCTGCTGGAGGTCGGCCAGGCTGAGCGCCTGCCACACCAGTTGGTCGAAATGTCCGCTGGCCGACAGGCCGTCCAGAACGCCCTTGCCGACGACCGCTGCCACCTCCTCCCCCACGGCCGCCGGCGGGTTGAGGTCGCCGTCCGTCCCGACCATGTCCGTCAACTCCCGGTTCCCCGACTCGTAGTCGCCGACCGCCAGGAACGCCTGGGCCAGAGTCCAGTGGTACTTCTGAGAGCCGAGCGACCCGCCGACCTCCGGGGTGGTCCACTTCAGCACGTCGTGCGGCCGACCGGTGCGGAGGAGCAGATCGACCTCCAGTTCTACCCCGTCTTTGCCGAACGCCGACACGTCCGACTTGAGCAACTGGTCGAGGGCGTACCCGCCCAACTCCATTCGCACGGCCAGTAGCACGCGGTCGCTCACCGACGCCCGTTCGGCATCCTTCTCGAGCTTCTCCTTCCGCGAGTCCACGAGTTTGGTCAACTGCCCCAACTCGTCGTCGAGTGACTTCGACACGTCCCCGCTTTTCGGCGGGCCGCCCCACAGGGGTGGGATGTTGCGGTACTCGCCGAGGTGCTTGGCGGCCAAGTCCAGGCACCCGATCCGGCGGTAGAGCCGTGACAGTTCGTGGTGCGCCCGTGACAGCTTCGGGTTCAGTTCGACGGCCTTGTTCAGAGCGGCACTGGCCTGCACCTGTCGCAACCGCTTGAGTTGGGTGATGCCGTCCCGGTCGGCCCACCTCTTCTCGGCCGTGCTCTCGGACAGGGCCAGGTAGGCTTGCGCCAACACCAGATGCGCAATAGCGTCGGTCGGGTTCTCGGCCACCGCCCGCCGGGCCGCCCTCACGGCGGCGTACACCTCCCCAATGGGGATCGCGCCGCGGTCGTCGGCGAACCGCTGCGACAAGGTCAAGGTCATGATCGTTTGTGGGGGTGGTGGGACGTTCCCTTCGGGTATCGGGGGGTGGAAGAGCGTCGCCCGCACGGCGGCGTCGAGACCGCCCGCCGGCCACGTCCAGCCGCCGGCCGCGCCCACCAGTCCGGCCAGTTGTCCCGCCTCCCACTCCGCCAGATTCCGGTACGGCGTGACGATGCGAGCGGACTCGGCCCGCCGCAACAGCACGTCCGCCTCGTCCCGGCCCGGCGGTCTGGGCGCGTACGCCGGCACCCAAAATTGTTCCCACCAGTGGGGTGCAATGGGGGGTGCGGCCGGCGGAGCCGCCTCGTGTTCGTCCGGCCGGAACGCGAGTCGGTCGAAGTCCACCGCCCACGGCGTGAAGTTCTTTGGGGCAGGCGCGGTCGGATCGACCCACCCGCACACCACCAGCCCGCCCGAGACGTGCAGCACCGGCCACTCGTTCGGGGTGGCCAGCAGGCGGTTGAGCACCGCTTGAGATGTCGGGCTGGGGTCGCCGGCCCACACCACCACTCGCGTCACCCGCAGCGCCCGTAACTTCTCCGTCGCCTCTTGCTGGCGTTTGGGATCACAGAGGCCGGCGACCACCGCGTCGTCGGTCAGGCTGGCGTCCTCCGGGCAGAACCAGGCGAACACCCCGCGCGTGTCAGGGGACACGTGCAAGGTGCGGGTGCCGGCTTCCCACACCCCCCCGGCGTGGGTCCGAAGGAGGGACTCCGCCCCACGCTCGAGGGCCGGTGGCACCTCCACAGCCCACTGCCGCGGGCCGTACGGAGGGGTTTGCAGCCACCCCGGCCAGGCGGCCAGCAAAAACGTCACGGCCACGAGGCCGGCCAGTCCCACGCCCGCATACCGCACCCACCGGCGTGGCGGGGCCTGCGGCCGACGGGCGAAGAACTGCTGAAGGTTCCAGGACGTCACCAGTCCGGCGACGGCCGCGAAAAACGGAGTCGTGCGGACTTCGACCCCGCTCACCGCGGCGAGCAGCACCCACGGCAGAAAGGATGCCCACCGCCAGCCGCGGAGGTTCAACAGGAACGACAGGCCGCTGAGGGCCAACAGCGGGTAATAGGAAAGGGCGGACGAGTTGTTGCCGAACAGGGCGAAGTAGTCGGCCGCGAACGGCGAGTGGACGGGCTGGGGGCCACCCGCGGGTTGCCTCAAGGCCGTCATCGCCGCCTCCAATTCCGGCGGAATTTTCAACCCGTTGATGTTCGACACGCTCAAGCACGACAGCCCGACGAGCACCGCCGTGGACACCGCCCACCGAAGCAGGGTGGCACCGAATGCGCCACGGGTGCGGGTGTCGAGCGTCTGCCCGAGGCGGATGAGGGCGACGACTGTCAGCCCGAGGACGACCCACTGGTCGATGTTGGCCCACGCGACGAACAGCACCGCCAGCGGCCACTCCGGCCAGAAGCGAGCGGCCCGAGACGCCCCCGGGCGGTAGGTCAACCACAACCCCACCGCGAGAAGGACGACGGACGCGGTTTGCGGTTGGAGCAACAGGCGGTGGCTCATGGCCAGCAGTGCCAACCCGGTCGTCGCCAGAGACAGACGCCACCCACTCACCGCCCCCAGCCGGAGCAACAGGAGCGCGACCCCGCCACACAGCAACGCCTTCACCGCGGCCAACCCGCCGCCACCGAGGGCGGAGTACACGAGGTGCGTTCCGACATCGTAGAGCCATGTGGGTTTGAACCCGCCGGCGGCCCCGAACAGGTCGCGGCCGCCGGCCAGATGACTCCACACATCCAGATTACGGGCGGGGTACGAGGTGAGCAGAACGCCCAACACCCCGACGAACAAGAACGCCACGAGTGGGACCCGACACGAGGCCACAGGAGTGCGGTTGGCGTTCGATCCCCCGACCTCAGATTGCTGGGCGTGTGAGGGAGGAGAGAGGACTGGGAGTGTCATAATCGGTGGGGAGAGGAATGTGGTCTACCGGCCGGCCCGTGAGGGGCGACAGTGTACCAATAGGCGACAAACCTCCAAGTGGCAGTGCTGCCCATTGACTGAAATTGCGCCGGTGGTGTGGTGATTCCGAAGAAAATGAGAACCAGAGGCTTGACAGCGAACCTCATGCCCAGGTATAAGAAAAATTGATTCTGCTCTCTCCTCCCCGATTCATTCTCCAAGCTACGGGGTGTCCGGTGCTCTCTCCCTCCAAGAACCCTCGCAGAGGGTTCACGCTGATCGAGCTGTTGGTGGTGATCGCCATCATCGCCATCCTCATCGGCCTGCTCCTGCCCGCCGTCCAGAAGGTCCGCGAGGCGGCTGCGCGGATGCAGTCGGCCAACAACCTGAAGCAAATCGGTATTGCGCTGCACGCCTGCCACGATGCGAACGGCAAACTGCCGGCGACCACCGGGTGCTTCCCGGCCGACGGCGACACCCTCGACTGGAACGCCCGCCCGCTCCCGTCGGCGTTCGGCACGCAGCACTACTTCCTCCTGCCGTACATCGAACAGGACAACCTGTACCGCGCCCGCTGGGTGAACGACAACGGGAACGCCCGTAGCAACTCGTGGCGGACCAAGAGCAACGCGAGCGGGCGGACGCTGAAGACGTACGTCGCCCCGCACGACCCGAGCGTTGCGGCGGACGGCACCGCGTGGGATAACGGCGGCGCGGCCAGTTACGCCTCGAACTGGCACGCCTTCGGCGGCGGCTGGGACGAGGACTGGCAGATCGGCGGGAAGGCGCGCATTCCGGCGTCGTTCGGCGACGGCACCAGTCAGACCATCGCGTACATGGAGCGGTATGCCAAGTGCGGCCCACGGGCCGGGAACGAGTGGGACAACTCGAACGTGTATGCCGAGCGCAGCTGGCAGGAAGACGGATCGCTGCCCGGCCCAATCACACAGTTCAATGCCGGTCAGAGCGCCTGGACCTCCCCGTCCTACTGGGTGCCTGGTGGCACCACGGGCGGGAACACTGGTCGGGGTGGGTTCAACGGCTTCGGCGCCATCCCCGCCGATTACCCGATTAACCGGGTGACCGGCGTGACCACGTACTTCCAAATCCCGCAAGTGAAGCCGGCTATGCAGAACTGCGACCCGAAGCGTCTGCAATCGTTCACCGCCGGTGGCATTCAGGTGCTCATGATGGACGGCAGCGTTCGGAACAACAACCCGAGCATGTCGCCCGACACCTGGGTTCGCGCCCTCGTGCCGGACGACGGGTTGGTGATGGGCGGCGACTGGTGACGGCTGTCCGTCGCGCGACACTCAACTTCTGTTGTCTCGCTCGATTCCGAGGCCGAGGCGTGAGGGAGCACCTCCGCCTCGGCTCTCGTTCTGCGACTCCTCCCACAGCCGGGCGTCGTCGTGCCCGGCTCCATCCCGAGACCGCAATGTCACGCCTCCGTCCTCTCGTACTTGTTCCTGCCATTGTGGCAGTGATCGCCGCCGGTTGCGGCGGAACCAACCCGAACGCCCCGGCGTCGATTTCCGGGAGCGTCAACTACAAAGGCAAACCCGTTCCGGGCGGGTCGGTTCAGTTCTACTCCACCACCGGAACGCCGTACTCGGCCACCATCGGGGCCGACGGCACCTACTCCGTCGCCGACGTCCCCTTGGGTGATTTGATCGTGTGCGTGGAGACCGAGTCGGTCAACCCCGTCCACAAGGCGTCGGCGGGGAAGGACGCGGGACGCCGCGAAGCCATGATGGGCGACCGCAAGCCGCCGGCCGGCCAAGGCGGGGGGGGCAGCGCGGCCCCTTCGGGCGACGAAGCCAAGTACGTCAAGATCCCGGACAAGTATGCCAAATCGAAGACGTCGCCGATCACCTACCCCGTAAAGCCGGGCCGTCAGGTGTACAACATCGAACTGGAATGAGATGTCTCGCGGACTCACGTCGTCCCCTGCCCCCACCCCGTGGCGGAGTCGCCCGCCTGCTCGGCTTCTCGCCCGGGGTGACGTCCTATGAGCACACTCGCCGTCAGGGCTTTGCGCGTCGTTGGCAGCCCGTTCCGTCTCGTCCGCCGTCGTCCACTCACCTCCGCCGCCGTGCTGCTCCTCTTGCTCTCCGGCGGCCTGTTCGCTGGCTGGCGGTATGCCGTCTTCCAGTGGCACGAGGCGGAAGTCGCGGTCCGGGATGAGCGGGTGCAAGACGCGCAACAAAAGCTCAACTTCTGCCGGAAGGTGTGGCCGTACAGCCACGAGGTCGAACGACTGTCCGCCCGCACAGCCCGCTGGTCGGGCGACATCAAATCGGCCGAAACCCACCTCAACCGCAGTCTGGAACTCAACGGCGGGGCGACCGACGACATCCAGCGGGAGTTCCTGCTCCTGCGGGTGCAGGCCGGCCAGGTGGACGAACTCGCCCCGATGCTGTTCGACCTCGTCAACAGCCACCACCCGGACAGCCGCGAGATTCTGAACACCATCGCCAGCGCGTACATCGTGCGGTTGCGGTACAAGCCGGCCTACGCCTGCCTGAACAAGTGGGTCGAGGTCGAGCCGGAGTACGCCAAGCCGTATTACCTGCGGGCGCTGGTGCTGGAACGGCTGAACAACCAGAAGGCGGCCTCCGCGGACTACCACAAGGCGCTGGCGATCGACCCGGACATGGTGCCGGCCCGCCTCCGGGTGGCGGAAATGCTGCTCGAAGACAAGCAGGCCCCCGAGGCACTCCCCCACCTCGAGCGGTTGCAAGTACTCGCCCCGGACGACCCCCAGGTGAAGGCCCGACTGGGCATCTGCCTGTTCCTGCAAGGGCGCGGGACGGAAGCCCGCCGCCTGTTGGAGGAGGCGGTCGTTCACCTGCCCAAAGACCCGGCCCTGCTGGTGACGCTCGCCAACCTGGAGTTGCAAGACGGGCAACCGGTCAAGGCGGAGGCGAGGCTGCGAGAGGTACTCAAGACCGACCGCTCGGACACGGAAGCGCTGTTCGTGCTGGTGGCCGTACTGCAAGTGCAGGGGCGGACGGACGAGGCGGACGCCGCACTCGCCGACTACCACGAGAAGAAAGACCTCGTGGAGAAGATCAACACGTTCTTGAGAGACCGGGCCGACGACCCGAACACGACGGCCGAGGAGTTCGCCGAGGCCGGCGCCCTATTCCTGCGGATCGGCCGAGAGCGGCTGGGCGTCCAGTGGCTGGAACGGGCTGTCGACCGCGACAACCGCTGCCAACCGGCGCACCTGGCACTCGCCGACCACTACGAGAAGAAGGGGAACGCTGACGCCGCAGCAGCCCACCGGCGGCACCTGCGCCCCAGCGGCCCCCGCGAACCGAACACAGCGACCGGCAGCAAGACGCAGGGGGGCAAATCACCATGACCAGTCACACCGACCGCCCCCGCCGGGCGACACCGTCGTACTGGCGGTGGCTCGCCCTTGGGGTTGTGATCGCGCTGGCCGGCGGGCTGACGGGCACCGGGTGCGGGCCGAAGCCGTCCGAGCCTCACGCGCCGGGCTTCGCGACCCCGACCGCGCCGGCGGATCCCGTGCCGTCGGGTCCGCCGTACTTCGAGGACGTCACCTCGTCGTCCGGCATCGACTTCACCTACAGGAACGGCGAGGAGGTGCCTCACCTTGCCATCCTGGAGTCCCTTGGCGGCGGGTTGGGGGCCTTCGACTACGACGGGGACGGGTTGCTCGACCTTTACATCCCCGGCGGCGGGCACTACGGCGGGGCCGACAAGAAGGAGATCCTCGGCCACCCCGGTCGCCTTTACCGCAATGAGGGGGCGTTCAAGTTCCGAGACGTGACTGCCGCCGTCGGCCTCGACCGGCTGGCGAACGGCACGCCGTGGTTCTACTCGCACGCGGCGGCGGCCAGCGACTACGACCGGGACGGGTGGCCGGACCTGCTCGTCACCGGCTGGGGCCGAATCGCCCTGTTCCACAACGAGCCGGACGGCAAAGGCGGTCGGCGGTATGCCGACGTGTCGTCCGCGGCCGGACTGGGTTCGGGCGTCATCTGGGCGACCAGCGCGGCGTGGGCGGATTTCGACGGCGACGGGCACTCCGACCTGTTCGTCTGCCAGTACGTCGACTGGTCGTTCGCCAACCACCCCGACTGCAACTACGACGGGAAGACGCCGGACGTCTGCCCGCCGAAGAAGTTCAAGGGGCTGAGCAGCAAGGTGTACCGGAACAAGGGCGACGGCACGTTCGCGGACGTGAGCGAGGCGGCGGGCGTTCAGAAGGGGGGCGAACACGCGAGCAAGTCGCTCGGGATCGTGGTGGTGGACGTGAACGCGGACGGCAAGCCGGACGTGTACGTGGCCAACGACACAGTGGCCAACTTCCTGTACATGAACAAGTCGGAGAAGGGCACCATCAAGTTCGCCGAACAGGGCATGCAGGCCGGGGTGGGGATGGACGGCGGCGGGTCGCCGAACGGCAGCATGGGGGTGGACGCCGGCGACCCGGAAGGGACCGGCAAGCCCGCCCTGTGGGTGACCAACTACGAGAACGAGTTCCACGCCCTGTACCGCAACCACTCGACCACCGAGCGTGCGTCGTTCGTGTTCGCCACGCAGTCCTCCGGGGTGGGGGCGATCGGGCAGAAGTTCGTCGGCTGGGGGACCGGGTTCATCGACTTCGACCTGGACGGGTGGGAGGACATCTTCATCGCCAACGGGCACGCCATCCGGTTCCCGACCGGCGCCACCCGCCTCCAGAAGCCGGTGCTGTTCCAAAATCGCAAGGGCAAGTTCACCGACATCACCGCCCGCGGGGGCGACTACTTCCAGGCGCCGCACCTGAGCCGCGGCGTGGCGCTGGCCGATTTCGACAACGACGGGCGGACCGACGTGGCGGTGAACAACCTGAACCAGCCCGCCGCCGTGCTGCGAAACGTGCTCCCTCCGGACGGCCGGCACTGGGTTGGGGTGGAGTTGGTCGGGAAGGACCGGGGTGACGTGGTCGGTGCCCGCGTCACGCTCGAAGCGAACGGCCGCACGCAGACCCGCTTCGCCAAGGGCGGCGGGAGTTACGCCTCGACACCTGACCGCCGGTTCGTGTTCGGCCTCGGCAGCGAGTCGAAGGTGAGCACGCTCGCCGTCACCTGGCCGGACGGCACCCGACAGGAGTGGTCGGACGTGCCACTCGACAAGTACCACATCGTCGTGCAAGGGGAGAAGCCGTTCGCCACGACGAAACCTCGCCGGTAGGCGCGACAGCGTTGACCGAGTGGGGGTTGTCGCGCGATCGCCGATCCCTTCGCGCGGGGTGTTGGGCGACCCTGGCTGAAGCGGGGCGGTCAGTTGCCGGCCCTGACCCCTTCCGCTGCTTTCCGTGCTGCCGTTGGTGTGTCTTCCGTCCGGGACGATAGCCAGTCGGCTTGCGCGGTTCGGCCCCGCATTCGCAGAGCGTGTCGCCCTCCGCCGGGTTGGCGACGGTGTGGTAGTGGTCGCCGCCCTGGTTGGCCCGCTTCCGTCGCGCCTCGATGGCCTCCTTCGGCGGGTTCGCCGGGATCAGCCCGTCGCACCCGCCGATCAGGTCCGTCCGCTCCGCCTGAATCAGCGCCTCCCGCACCTCGAACCAGTTGGTCGGCTTGAAGAACTGCATCAGTGCCCGCTGCATCTTACGGTCGTTCAGTCCCTTCGCGATCGTCACCGGCTTCTTGGTGAACGGGTCGAGGCCGGTGTAGTACATGCACGTGGCGATGTCACTCGCGCCAGCGCGCGAGACGCGACTCACATGTCTTCTCACCGCAGAGTCAGTCCGTACGCCGAGCAACTCGTTTTTCCACGGGTGGGTCGGCGACTGGGGGCATGGACTCCGCTTCGAACACAGTGAGCCCACGGCGAGCGGCGGCGGAATAGGTCGGAGCGAGGGTGTCCAGAAATCGGTCGGTGCCGCGCCAGAACGGGAACCCGCCGAGGCGCTTCGGGCCGGCGGCGTCCACCGGCGGCAGCCGCACGTCGCCGTACAACTCCGCCGGGAGCGGGCCGTTCGCCCAAAAGGTCGCGGCGTCCGATGGGACGGGTTCGGGTGTCGAGGGAGGGTCAGCGTCTACCGCTTTCGGTCCTGACCCGGCGGAGAGCCGCCCGCAGATCACGTCGCGTTCGGTTCCGCGTAAACGGAACAGCAGGAACGGGTCGCGGTCGAATTCCTCGCCGATCAGGTAGTACACCGCCGCGATGTGCTTGCACGGGTTCGACCAGTCCGGGCACGAGCAATCCGTCTTGATCTCTTTCAACGACTTCGGGAACAGCGACAACCCGACCTTGGCGAACGCCGTCTCGATGTCCTGCGGCATCTCCCCGGCCAGCAGTTTGGCGGCGAACGCCGCCTGGGTGTTCAGTTCGCCGACCAGTTGGTCCCAGTCCTTGGCCGCGAGTTTCTCGACCTCGATCACCACCGAGTACGGTTGCGGCCTCGACCCCTGAACCTTCGCGGTCACCTTCCCCGGTGCGATGCCGATGTCCGTGACCTGGCCCTTGCGGGCGTAGGATCGGCCGCGGCTGAGGC
>JANNDF010001117.1:0-1932 GCA_031387445.1 Planctomycetia bacterium | reverse complement strand
GCCGTGCGAGTGCCGACCCTGGCGCTCGCACGGCTCGCGGCGAAGTCGTTTCTATTTCGCCCCCGGCACGGGCGGCGTCTTCGTGTGCAGTTTCACCCGCTGCTCGTACTCGGCGGTCAGCACGTCCTTCACGATGCCTTTCTTGATCAACTCCTTCTCCGGCACGTCGCCCAGATCCTTCGTGTCCTTCATCCACCGATCGAGTGCTGCCCGCATCGCCTTCAGCGTCGCCTCGTGTTCCTTGCTCTCCGCCAGGTTCTTCACCTCGTGCGGGTCGGCCTGCGTGTCGTACAGTTCCTCCGCCGGCTTGGTCGGGGCCATGAACAGCTTCTGCGTGTCGTTCAGCTTGCCCTCGAACGCCAGCCGCCGCCACGTCCGCATGATCGGCATCTCGTCCATGTAGTTGATCCACTGGGCGTAGGGCAGTTCCGGGTGGAAGTTCCGCAGGTAGTGGAACCGCTCGCCTCGCACGCTGCGGATGCGGTCGTAGCTCTCGTCCATGCGGTCGCGGCAACTGTACACGTACTCGGGGGCTTTCGCCGCCTTGTCGCCGAGCATCACGCGGCCCTGCATCTCTTTCGGAATCTCCGCTCCCGCGAGGCTCAGCACCGTCGGGGCGAAGTCGAGGAAGCAAACCAGGTCGTCTCGCACGCTGTCCGCCTTCACCTGGCCCGGCCACCGCACCAGCAACGGCACGCGGATGCCGCTGTCGTACAGCCACCGCTTGCCGCGGCTCAGCCCCCACCCGTGGTCGCCGAAGAAGAACACCACCGTGTTCTCGCTCAGCTTGCGGTCGTCGAGCGCCTTCAGGATGTCGCCGACGGTGTGGTCCATCGCGGTGGCGTTGTCGTGGTAGACGGCCACGTTGTTCCGCACCTCCCACGTGTCGGGGAAGTACGGCGGCAGCGTCACCTTCGCCGGGTCGTGCCGCTCGTTCGGTTTCAGCCTGGCAGTGTTCTTCGTGTACTGGAAGTGCGTGGCTCGCGCCTGGCTCTCGTGCGTCACGCCGATGTTGACGTAGGCGAAGAAGGGCTTGTCCTTCGGCAGCACGTCGGCGTTCTGCACCCAGTTCTTGGTGCTGTCCACCCAGTCGGCGGGCGGGTCGAAGTTGAAGTCGGTCTTGCCCGGCCACGCGACGAAGTACCCGGCCTTCCTCATCCCGTCCACGAACCGCGGCGGCGGTGTGGTCAGCTTCGACCGCATGTGATGGCTGCCCATCGTCGTCGGGTACTGCCCGGTGATCAGCCCGCTGCGGCTGGGGGCACACACCGGCGCGTGACTGAACGCCCGCGTGAACCGGGCACCCTGCTTGGCGAAGGCGTCCAGGTTCGGCGTGATGGCGTCCGGGTCGCCGTAGCAACCCATGTTCGGCGAGAAGTCTTCGGCGACGATCCAGACGACGTTCGGCCGCTTCTCGTCGGCCAGCACCGCCGACCCGAGCGTGACCACCAGCACGGAGAGGAGGGTTCTCACGACGGGGTTCCAGTGGGGGAGGGGGTGTCGTCGAGTTCGTTGTCGTCGTCGCACAGGTGGAAGCGGTGCAGGAAGCGGTGGTACACCGGGGCGAGCAGCACGGCCACCATCGTCAGGAAGGCCAGCCCGCTGTACAGGGCGTAGAAGGCGGCGAACAACTTGCCCCCGGTGGTGGTCATCTTGTCCACCGGCCCCATGCCGGTGAGGATCATGCTGGCGTTCAGGAACCCGTCTTCAGCCGGCAGCCCGCCGAAGTAGCAGTAGCCGCCGGTGCCCAGCGTGAGCGAGAAGGCGACGACACCGAGGCTCACCAGAAAGTTGCGGGCCAGCCGGCGGAGGAACACGTGGAACGGGGCGAGCGGCTGATTCTTCTTTTCAAGTTTCGGTTCGGGCACGGGCAGACCTCCGGGCGGCTCGGGCGAGCCGGGCGGGGTGAGCGGCCGGGTGGTTGGAATCCAA
>JANNDF010001103.1:0-2698 GCA_031387445.1 Planctomycetia bacterium | reverse complement strand
CTGTGCATGTAGCGGTTCGGAATGCCGATCAGCCCGGTGGCCACGCCCTGTCGACTGATCTGCATGGCGTTCGCGTCCGTCCCCGTGGCCCGTGGGGCGCCTCGCACCTGAATCGGAATCTGGTGCGCCGCGGCAGTGGCTTCGAGCAACTGCACCACCTTCGGGTTCATGTTCGGCCCGCGATACACCACCGGCCCGCCGCCGCACTTGATGTCGCCCAGGCTCTTCTTGTCCCCGCCGGGGGTGTCGGTCGCGTGGCACACGTCCACGGCGATGCCCACGTGCGGGTTCACGCTGTACGTGGCGGTGGTCGCCCCCCGCAGGCCGATCTCCTCCGCCACCGTGCTCACGCTCGTGACGGCCGCCCGTAGCTCCCGCCCCTTCAGGTGCCGGAGCGCTTCCATCACCACGAACACGCCCACCTTGTCGTCCATCGCCGGCGACGCGGCCAGCCCGTTCCGCAGCGGCCGATACCCCAACTCCAGCGTCACCGGGTCGCCGCCCCGCACGAGTTGATCGGCTTCTTCTTTGTTCTTCGCCCCGATGTCCACCCACACGTCGGTGAAGTCAGGCGTCTTGTTCCGCTCCTCCGGCTTGAGCAGGTGAATCGCCTTGCGGGACACCACCCCGTGCAGCGGGCCGTCCTTGCCCCACACGGTCAGGTGCTGGCCGAGCAGGATCTGCACGTCCCACCCGCCGATGGGCTGCACGTACAGAAACCCCTCGGCGTCAATGTGCTGCACCATCAGGCCGATCTGGTCGCAGTGGCCGGCGAGCATCACCCGCGGGGCGGACTCGGGCGAACCGGCCGGGTGGCGGGTGGCGTACACGTTGCCGTGCGTGTCGGTGCGGGTGGCGTCGGCGAACCCGCCGGCGTACTCCCGGATCACAGCCTGAATGGGCTGCTCGTACCCGCTCGGGCTGGGCGTTTCGAGCAGGGTTTGGAAGAAGCGGTGGGCGGTGTCGTCCATAACTGGTAGTGTGCGACCCCCCGCCCGGAGCGACAAGGGAGCGGGTATGATGGGAACACCGGAGGGCACCACCCATGACCGACACGATCACCATCAGCGTGCCGCAGGAACTGGCTCGGAAGTATGCCGCGGCCGACGACCAGGTGAAACGGAAGATCGCCATCCTGGTGCGGTTCCAACTCGAATCGTTCCTCACCCGCCCGCCGCGGGGGCTGTTCGATGCCATCTCCGCGGCGTCGGCGGAGGCCGAGCGGAACGGGTTGACGGACGCGGAGTTGGCCGACATCCTGGCGGAGGCCGACGGTGATCGCGGTCCTTGACACGAACGTGTTGATCAGCGCGACACTACGGGAAGGTTCCGTACCCTGGCAAGCGTTGCACGCCGTGCTGCGGCGGGGCACGCACCTGATGTCGGACACCACGATCAACGAGTTTCACCGGGTGATCAGCCGGCCGCGGTTCGATCGGTTCGTGTCGTGGTCGGTGCGAATGGAGATCTTCGCCGGCGTGGTGCTGCTGTCCGAAGAAGTGGACATCCTCGTTCCCGTCGTCGCCTGTCGTGACCCGAACGACGACATGTTCCTCGACGTGGCGGTGAACGGGGGCGGCCGACTACCTGGTGAGCGGGGACGCCGACCTTCTCGCCCTGCACCCGTTTCGCGGTCTCCCGATCCTGTCTCCGGCCGATTTCCTCACCGCCGTCGGGGTGGTCCCGTGACAGCCACCGCTCGCGGAGCGAGGAGAGCACTACCTGCGAGACCGCCTCTCGCGGGTGCGGAAGAACTTCAGCAGTGCGTCGAAGTGGTCCCCGCCGGTGCCCACCTCGATCACGTCCGCCTTCGCGCTTCGGGCCAGCTTGATGAACGCCGCCCGCCGCTCGGCCGCCGCCGCCGCGAACCGCTGCCGCACGCCCCGGCTGTTCGTGTCGATCAGCACCTGCTGCCCGCTCTCGGCGTCTTCGAATTGCACCAGCCCGACGGGGGCCAACTCCGCCTCGCGGGGGTCGGCCGTCCGCACCGCAATCAGGTCGTGCTTGTGCGCCGCCCGGCGGAAGCTGTCTTCGTACCCGGTGCTCAGGAAGTCCGAGATGACGAACACGATGGCCCGCCGCTTCTGCGCCTTGTTCAGGTGGTCGAGTGCGGCGGTCAGGTCGGTGCCCTTGTGCTCGGGTTCAAAGAACAGGATGTCGCGGAGTAATCGCAGGACGTGCCGCACGCCCTTGTTCGGCGGGACGTACCGCTCGACGCGATCCGTGAAGCCCATCAGCCCGACGCGGTCGTTGTTGCTCACCGCACAGAAGGCGACGAGCGCCGCCAGTTCCGCCGTCACTGCTCGTTTCGGCTGCGTGCGGGTGCCGAACCGCTGACTCGCGGACAGGTCCGCCGCCAGCACGATGGTGAGCTCCCGCTCCTCGACGTACCGCTTGATGAACGCCGTCTCGCTGCGGGCGGTCACGTTCCAGTCGATGCCCCGCACGTCGTCGCCCGGTTGGTACTCCCGCACCTCCTCGAACGACAGCCCGGCCCCCTTGAACGCCGAGTGGTACTCGCCGCCGAGCAGCGTCTGCACCGCCCGGCGGGCGCGGAGTTGCAGTCGGCGGATCTGCCGCATCACGTCCACGGGCAGCATGGCGAACTCCGGTGGGCACCGGGGGATTGTAAGCGAGAACGGGCGAGCCGTGCCCTGTAAGGGGCCGGGTGTTCACATCACCCGGCCCCTTACGGGGC
>JANNDF010000977.1:0-5543 GCA_031387445.1 Planctomycetia bacterium | reverse complement strand
CGAACGGAGCCGGAGGGGGGGGGGCTGCGGGAGATGGGACCGTGTCGCTCGTGGGCGAAGCCGGCCACCCGGTGGCGGCCGGCGGGGTGAATGGCGCGGGCATCTTCCCGGACGGCGGGGCCGCCACCGGCAGGCCGTTCGCACAGCCGACCGCCGCCCCGCACAACCCGTACGCGGCCGCCCCGCCGTACCCCATGCCCCCCGGCGCACCCCCGCCGCCGGTGTTCGACCCGACCACCGGCACCTGGGTGACCGCCCCGCCCGCCCCCGGCTACGGTTACCCGCCCGCCCCCGGCTATCCGTACCCACCCGCGCCCGGTTATCCGTCCCCGCCCGCCGGCTACGGCTACCCGCCCGGTTACGGCCCGCCCCCTGGCTATCCGCCCGGCTATCCGCCCGCGCCGGGGTATCCGGTCCCGCCGCCCGGATACGGATACCCCGCGGCGCCGGCTCCCGCCGCGTTCACCCCGCCCGCTGCTCGTCAGGCGGCCGTACCCGTCGCCCGCGGCGGGAAGAACGCCTTCAGCGGGATGGAAGAAGAAGCGTCGCCCGCCCGCCGCAGTGGCCGGCGTGGCGGTGGCGGCGGTGGCCTGTTGCCGCTCCTGGTGGTCGGCGGGGTCATGCTCCTGATCGTCGGCGGTGGGGCGGCGGCGGCCTTCGTGTTCAAGGATCAAATCCTCCAGGCGTTCGGTGCTCCACAGACCAAAACGACCGACACCAGCGCCACCACGACGACGACCGATGACAAGAAGGGCACCGGCGGCACCCCCGCGGCGAAGGGCGGCGCCCCCCGGCGGATGCTGGCCATCAGCGTGACCAAGTACCTGTACTGCAACCCGCTCGTCGGCGGGAAGAACAAGAACGGGGCGAGCGAGTTCAACGAGGCCATCAAGGGGATCGCCTTCCGCTACCAGATTCCGGAGGGCAAGGACAACAACCAGCTTTACGTCGTTACCGACGCCGACGGCAAGCTGTTCCAGAGCGCGTTCCCCCGGCCGATGCTCAAAGACATCATCGTGGACAGCATCAGCAAGTTCGCCGAGTCGTCCCGCGGGCAAGACCGGGTGGTGTTCTACTTCGGCGGGCACGCCATCGCCAAAGACGGCAAGGCGTACCTGATCCCGGCCGAGGGCGACCCGAACGAACCCGAAACGCTCATCCCGCTCGACGAGGTGTGGCAAAAGTTGGAGGCGTGCAAGGCGCAACAGAAGGTGGTGCTGTTCGACGTGTGCCGGCTGAGCACCGACGACAACGCCGTGCGGCCCGGCTCCGAGCCGATGAGCGAGGAGTTGGAGAAGTTGCTGCACAGCCCGCCGGCGGGGGTGCAGGTGATCACCAGTTGCTCGTACGGGCAGACCGCCTCCGAGTTCCGCGCGGCCGAGGACGCCGACACCCCGCAAGGGAGCGCGTTCCTGGGTGCCCTGCGGGCGGTGGCCAAGAAGAAGGTGGGTAACGCCGACCCGGCCGGCCCGTTTCCGGTGGACGACATGGCGAAGGCCGTCGGCGACCGGCTGAAGAACGTGCTCGGGGCGGCCCGCCCGTGTACGCCGAAGGTGAGCGGGTCGCCCGGCGAGGCCATCGTGGCCGACGCGAGCGAAGCCGCCCCCATCCGGATCAGCATCATGCCCCCGCCCGAAGGGGCCAGCGCGAAGGACGTGCGGGAGGTGTTCACCCTGCTCGGCACGCCCGCCCTGCTCGGCTCCGCCGCCGACCAGGATCAGGTGCAAGGGTCGGTGTTCTTCCCGGCCGACGCGCTGAAGGACTACACCCCGGACGTGCCGGTGGGCGAGATCGAGGCGATGGCCAAGGACCTGCCCGCCCGCCTCGCCGACTTCAAAGCGGCCGACTGGGAGAAGGTGAAGGGGCAGGCGCACCGCGTCGCGGCCATCAAGGCGCTGGAAGAGATCCGGGCCAAGTGGACGAAGTTCGCCGACCCGGAGAAGGACAGCGTGCTGAAGGACGGGGTGAACGGCAAAGTGGACGACAACCTGAAGAAGTCGATCGAGAAGGAGCAGGCGCCGATCGCCGACGCCGCCCTGGAACTGAGCGAACTGGTGGAGACGCTGACCGACGAGAAACTGGGGCTGGTGAAGGCGGGTGAGGCGGACACGAACAAGTTCTGGCAGGCGACGTTCCGGTTCGCCCTGGCCCAGGCCAAACTGCGGCTGGCGTTCATCCACGAGGCCAACCTGGCGCTCGGGAACATCCGCACCGACAACCTGCCGGAGAGCGCGAGCGGGCTGCGGCTGGTGCAGAAGACGAAGATGACCGACAAGAAGGCGGCCCCCGGCGGCAAGCAGGCGCTCGACCAACTGGGCGAGATGTCGAAAGAGTACAAGGGCACGCCGTTCGAGGTGCTGGCCAAGCAGTGGCGGGCGGTCAGCCTGGGGCTGGAGTGGAAGCCGAAGCGGGCCGACGCCGACACGACGGCAGCGATGGCGATGGAAGAGAAGAAGTAGGTGCCGCTGGCCGAGCGGCATCGACACTCCGCGAACAGGATGCCCGCGACATGCCCGACATTGTGGCGGCCACGTTCGTGCTGGCCGTGAACGACCTCGAAGCGTCAAAGCGGTTTTACCTGGACAAGCTCGGGTTCGCCGAAGACCTCAGTGCGGACGGGTGGGCGTTCCTGAGTCGCGGGGCGTGCAAGCTGCGGCTCGGCCACTGCCCCGGTGCGGTGCCGATGTCGCAGGCTCCGGATCACTCGTGGTTCGCGTACCTGCACGTGCGGGACGCAGCCGGCCTGTTCGCCGAGGCCGTTTCGAACCAGGTCGAGATCTGGCACCCGCTCGCGGACAAGCCGTGGGCGATGCGGGAGTTTGCCGTTGTCACACCGGACGGCCACCGCATCGTCTTCGGCGAGGCGATCCCGAGCGTCGCCCGGCCGGTGTGAACCGCCCTCCCACACTTCACCGCTCTGCCCCCTGTCTTCTGTACGGTGTCCCGGCTACACTCTTCCGCACGCGGTCGCACACCGGCCGTGCCCACCCCGATTCCCGTTCCGTTTCGATCCCGCACCGCTGCGGGGGGAGCCTCTCTCTCATGACCCGGAAACTGTCCCGGCGGTCTGTCCTCAAGGCCGCAGCCGCCGGCGGCCTCGGCTACCTGTTCACCGGCCCGGCCTTCTCGGTGCTGAAGGCACAGGGGTCGAACGCCCGCCTGCGGTTCGCCGGCATCGGCGTCGGCGGGAAGGGGAGCAGCGACATCGATAACGCCAGCGCCCTGGGCGACGTGATCGCCCTGGTGGACATCGACGACAGCGACAAGTTCCTCGGGGCGAAGACGAAGAAGTGGCCGAAGGCGAAGACCTTCTCCGACTACCGCAAGCTGTTCGACGACGCCATCTTCAAAGAGGTGGACGCCGTCACCGTGTCCACGCCGGACCACCACCACGCGAACGCCGCCATCCCGTGCATGCGGGCGGGCAAGCACGTGTACGTGCAGAAGCCGCTCACGCACACGGTGTTCGAGGCGCGGATGATGATGGAGGCGGCCCGCAAGTACAAGGTCTGCACCCAGATGGGCAACCAGGGCACGGCGGCGAACGGCCTGCGGCGGGCGGTCGAGAAGATCCGCGGCGGGGTGATCGGCACGGTGAAGGAAGCGCACGTGTGGACCAACCGCCCGGTGTGGCCGCAGGCGCCGGGGATCATGAAGCGGCCGGACAAGGTGGACGAGGTGCCGAAGACGCTGCACTGGGACGAATTCCTGGGCAAAGCCCCCGAACGGCCCTACGCCGGCAACCGCACCTACCACGACTTCAACTGGCGTGGGTGGTGGGATTACGGCACCGGGGCCATCGGTGACATGGCCTGCCACACGGCCAACATGCTGTTCATGGCGCTGAACCTGGATCACCCCACCCGCGTGGCGGCCGAGGCCGGGGACGTGAACCCGGAGACGTGCCCGAGTTGGGCACACGTCACCATGAACTTCGCCAAGCGGGAGAAGCGGGAGGCGGTGACGGTCCACTGGTACGAGGGCAAGCGGGACAAGAAGTTCGTGCTGCCGGCGGCCGAACTGGTGCCCGGTCAGAAGAAGCGGGAGAAGGGCTTCGCCATCTATTTCGAGAACGACGTGTGGAAGTTCTTCAACCCGGACCAGAAGGACCCGAAGAAGCAGACCATCACCGTCGGCAGCGGGTCGTTCCTGGTGGGCGACAAGGGCGTGCTGTTCAGCCCGGACGACTACGGGGCGGACGCCTACGTGGTGACGCCGGACGGCGTCGAGCGGATTGTCGGCGACCCGGAGACGCTGCCCAAGAACGGTAAGGGCGACCAGGGGCAGAAGGACGAGTGGGTGCAGGCGATCAAGGAGAACAAGCCGGCCATCGCGCTGTCCAACTTCGACTACGCGGCGCTCCTCACCGAGTCGTTCCTTCTGGGCAACGTGGCCATCCGCACGGGCAAGCCGTTCGACTGGGACGGGGCGACGGGCAAGGCGAGTGGCAACCCGGACGCCCAGAAGTTCATCAAGGGCGAGTACCGCAAGGGCTGGGACCTCGTCGGCGACAAGGCGTAAAGATGTGGCGAGCGGCCCGCGTGAGCGGGCTGGTTCCGAACCAGGGGGCTGACGCCCCCCCGCTCGCCCAACATTTCACGCCCCGACGTTCACCACTTCGGCCTTGTGGTTCACCCGCTTCAGCAGCCCGGCCAGCACCCGCCCCGGCCCCACCTCCACGAACTTCGTCACCCCCGCCGCCATCAGGCCGCGGAGCGTTTCCTCCCACCGTACCGGCGACAGCACTTGCTTCACCAACAGCGGTTGAATCTCGGCCGGGTCGGTGTGTGGCTTCGCGTCCACGTTCGACCAGATCGGCAACTTCGCGGGGGCGAAGGCGGCGTTCGCCAGTGCCGCGGCGAGTTTGTCGTCGGCCGGCTTCATCAGGTCGGTGTGAAACGCCCCGGCGACGGCCAGCTTGATCGTGCGGAGTTGCCGCGCCTCGGCCAGTTTGCCGAACGCTTCGATGCCCGCCGCCGACCCGGACACGACCGTGTTGCCGGGGCAGAGCAGGTTGGCCACCCGCAGCACCCCGCCGGCGGTCGCCTGCGCTTCGGCGACCAACGCTTCCACCTCCGACACTTCCATACCCAGGATCGCCGTCATGCCGCCGGGGGTGGCTTCGGCGGCCGTCTGCATCGCCTCCCCGCGGGCCTTCACCACCCGCAGGGCGTCGTCGAACGTCATCACGCCGGCGAACACGAGGGCGGTGTACTCGCCCAGGCTCAGCCCGGCGGTGGCGGTCACTCCGGCGAGCAGTGCCGGCTGAGTCGCCATCAGTTGTTCGAGCGCCGCGAGGCTGGCGACGAAGATGGCCGGCTGGCTCACGTCGGTGGCATTCAGCCGCTCGGCCGGGCCGTTCGTACACACGCTCAGCAGGTCGTAGCCGAGCACGGCCGACGCGCGGTCGAACAGGTCTTTGGCGGCGGGCAGGCTGGCACACAGGTCGCGGCCCATGCCGACGTGCTGGGCACCTTGTCCGGGGAACAGGAAGGCGGTGGACGACATGGGGTTCGATCCCCAGGCCGTTGGCCTGGGCTGAG
>JANNDF010000972.1:0-1116 GCA_031387445.1 Planctomycetia bacterium | reverse complement strand
CTCAGCCCAGGGCATCGCCCTGGGAACGCTGATTGACCCAGGGCGATGCCCTGGGCTGAGGGAGCGCGGGCCTTCCGCCCGCATGTGGGGTTCACTTCTTCTTCGCCTCGAACACCACCTTGCCGTCCTTCCACGCCTTCTCCCACGCCTCCTTCTCCTCCTTGCTCAGGGCGTCGGCGAAGATGAGGCCCTTCTCCTCGTTCTTCCACCCCCACGTCTTGCCGAACACGGCGTACTTTACCGGCAGGTCGGCGGCTTCCACGGTGGCGGTCGCCTCGGCCTTGCCGATCACCTGCGGGGCGATACCGCCGGCGCTGGCCACGTCCACCTTCACCCACAGCTCCTTGCCCACCACCCGCACTTCGCTGATGGTCGCCTTCCAGCTCGGGTTCGGGGTGGCGAAGTTCACCTTCAGTTCGTGCTTCTTCACTTTGTCATCCTTCTTCGGTTCGTCGGCGGTGACGGCGGCCACGGCGGCCACGGCGACCGCGGCGAGGGTGAGGAGCAATCGCATGGTGAACCTCCGGAACGGGTGGGCCGAACTGTCAGGGTACGAGGTTCGGCATCACGCGATACAGGCGGTGTTTCGGCGTCTCCAGTTCCAGCACCAGCCGCGTGCTCGTTACGTTCTTGTCGGCCGGTACGATCACGTGCGTGATGCCTTCGGCGGTGACTTGATCCATCACCCCGCTCGCGTCCCAGTCGACGGTGGCGTACCAGCCCGCCACCTTGCTCACCCGGCGGTGCCACTCGATCACGTCGGCGTCCTTGTAAGGGATGGCCTTGAAGTCCACGAACAGCTGGGCACGGGTGGCGAGCCGGAAGCGGGCGAGGTCGGAGAACGCCGGCTGCGGCGGGGTGAAAGTCTTCGAGTACACGCCCGGCGCCTTCGGCGGGTCGGGGAACTTGGCCGGGATCAGGTACAGGTCGGCATCGGTGCGAGTGGCGGCGACGTGGGACAGCACCTCGGTTTCGGACTCCGGATCGCGGTAGCCGAGGTTGAGAGCGTAGACCACGGAGGAGGAGAGAACCACGAACAACATGAAGAGTACGAACAGAAGCCAGAAGACCCAGACAGGCGAGCGGGGGGCGTCAGCCCCCTGTTTCTGTTGAGCG
>JANNDF010001069.1:0-3959 GCA_031387445.1 Planctomycetia bacterium | reverse complement strand
GCCACACCGGCCACTCGCGGTTGCCCGCTCGCGGAGATGGTGCGAGAGCCGATCAGTACCATCGAGTGAGTATCCACCTTACGGCGATGCCCACTCTCGGTCAGGCTCTTACGCTGCTCACTTGTCAAAGACCGAAAGTTCAACTCGTAAACGACTTGCGTTCACTCGTCTCACTTCTCGTCGTCACAGTTTCGTGTGGCGACAGGGGGAATGATAGCCGGCACCGGGGGTCTGTCAACACGCCTCCGCGGCCACCCCGAAACTTATGTTCGAGACAACCCTTCGCGATTCAAACAACCATCTTTCACAATTCTTGGGTAATGACCTCTGGTGGATGTGACGCGATGTTGAGAGGCGTCCTGTGGGACTGAAGGTCGAAACGCCTTTTCGATCACTGACGCACTTGAGTTGAACGAAGGTCGCCTCCCAGTCTGCACTTTCCGCGAAGTCTTGAATCCTCATGCGGCGAGGTCCAACAGCCGCTCGGCGGTGGCGTGGATTTCCCGCTCGTCGGCCCCGCTCCGCAGAGCCGCGAGGATCTCGTTCCCCAGGATTTCCCGCCTCCACGCCCGCCGCTTGTCGGCGTGACTGGGGCGACGCGCGCGGTCGTCCCACGGCGACTGTTCGCGGTGCCCGGTCAGCCCGTCGTCGGCCTTCCCCCACGCCCACCCCTCGGTCGCCTTGAACGCCCACAGGCACACGTGGAACGCCCCCACGTTCGCCCCGTGGAACCGCGTCTGCTGCTGACCCGCACCGACCACCTCCTTCACCTCGCGGAAGGTGATCTCCAGGCTGAAGCGGTCGGCCACCAGGCCGAGGATGTCGGCCACGCCCGCCGCCGGGTCGGTGCAGAAGTACGCCCGCCACCCGTGCGGCTCGTCCACCAGCACCACCCGGATCTCCCCGCCGGCCGGCCGCCAGGTGGCGCGAAACGTCTTGTACCGCTTCGCCTGCGCCTCCCCGTACAGGGTGAACGTGCCCGTCGTCCACCCCCGCCGCTGGCCGGCCCGCTTGGCCAGGTCGAGGCGGTTCTCCCCGTACACGCGGGGCCGACCGCGTTGCCCCGGCCGCTTCGGCGGGGGCACATCGCACACGGCGGCGTCCTTCCGCAGGCGGCTGACGACCGTCACCCCGAGGGCCGTCATGGCCTTCAGGAAGGGGGCCTTGGCGTACGCCCCGTCGGCCACCACCCACACCGTCTGGCCCACGCGGGTCAGCCAGTTCGTCGCCCCCCGCACCAGGTCGACGGCCAGTTCCAACTTGGTGCGGAAGGCGGGTCGGTGGCGGGGGGCGATGCCCCCCAGGTCGGACTGGCGGACGTACAGCCTGGCCAGCAGGGGCAACGCGGTCACCCCCCACAGGGGGTGCGGGACGAGGGCGGCCAGGACCACCCACAGGTGGCCGTACAGGAAGGCACTTCCGGTCGGGCCGGGGGTCGGGTTGTGGTGGATGCCGGCCCCCTGCACGTGGGGGCCGTACCGCGGGGTGGGCGTGTCGTCGAGGGCGAGGACCACGCGGGGCTGGTCGGCGACGAGCGGGCGGACCACCCGGCCGGCCAGGCGAGCGGCCACCTGATCCGCCGTCTTGCCGGCGGCGGCGACGGTGGTGTAGCACGGGCGGTAGTGGCGGGACAGACCGGCGGCGCGGATCCAGGTGGTGACGGTGCGGCGGCCGCGGGCGAGGACGGCCCCGGCGAGCCGGAGGACGAACCGCGCGGCCGAGCGGGGGTCGAGGGCGGCGGCCAGGGACGAGAAGACGTTGCACGAGGCGGGGAGGGGGTGCGACAATGCCATCGGCCGAGTCCGTTCGGGTGGGGTGGTTGGCGTGAGAACCGCCATCCTCCCGGACGGGCCGGCCCTCGTCCACCTCACCCCCGTCGATCAAGCCGACGGATCAAAGACTTCACGGAAAGTGCAGCTCCCAGTGCGAACGCATTTAATTTCTCTTGAGAGGCCCTGATGCACTGTTGAAACCTTACGGGGAGTGGCCGGCAAGGAGCATCAGGTTGTTGGTAAGGACGCGGAGGAGGGTCTCCGCTTTTTGGGCGGGTCGGAGCGACTACGGAGGAACGGGCCGAGCAGCCGCTTGAGCCGCGACAGGGCGCTCTCCACCTGCCACCGGCGGTTGTAGGTGGCCTTCGGGAGCGCCCCCCGCATGGACCGGCGGTACGGCGAGCGGGGCCACTTCCGCCCAGTGTTCCGGCGGTTCAGCCGGAATACCGACTCGGGATTCCCAGGCGGTAGCGGCACAAGGCGCGGTTATGTTCGGCGTCGTAGGCGGCATCCCCAGCACCCGACCCAGGCGGACGCGACGGGCCGCCTGGCGGATGGCGGCGGGGAACTGGGGCGATCACCTGCAGGGTAGGGCTTTTTTGCGCTCGCTTGTCTCCCGATTCTCATCGACCTATGATTCCCGATTCTCTTTTCCGGAGGGGGCGGTGATGACGTATCGGCAAGCCGTGGGCGAGCTGAAGGGGTCGCGGTAGGGACGGCCCTTCCGGGCCGGCCCCCGCACAGATCCGGACGGGCGGGATTACCGCATCCGGCTCTTACCTCGGGTGCTTGGCGTCGAATCGCTCATTCGGATAAGGATGCTCAATCTTGGGTCGCGGGATGAAGAAGGGTACCTGACCGACGTGTTGACGCAACTGGCCGCCAAACCGGCCGACGTGACGCAACTGTTGCCCGACGCCTGGGCCAAACAGCACCTCCCCGCCAGACACTGATTTCTCAACTCGCCTCGCCAGAACTCAGCGCGCCCACGCTCATTTAGTCAGCGGACGCTTACGACGCACCCGCCGCCCTTGTGGGCGGGGTTCGCCACTTTCAGCGTTGCCGCTCACCACCTCCCGCACGATACTACCCACGTCGTTCAGGCTCCCTCTTCCGCCCGCCCGCGTATCCCACCCACGCACCCCGCCTGAACCCGCCACCACCGGTGAACACCATGCTCGCTCGGCGTCTCGTGATTGCCGGCTTCGCGCTGGCCCTGTGCCTCACCGTCTCGGCCCAGGAGCCGAAGGACAACCCCGCAGCGAAGCCGCTCAACCGCGACAACGCCCGCCACAAGCAGTTCCTCAAGGTCGTCGAGAAGGGCGAGGGCGACGTGATCTTCCTCGGGGACTCCATCACGCAGGGGTGGGAGGGTCAGAAGAAGACCTGGGACGAGGCGTTCGGCGCGTTCAAGCCGGTGAACCTGGGCATCAGCGGCGACCAGACCGGGCACGTGCTGTGGCGCATCACGGAAGGCAAGGAACTGGAACCGATCAAGCCGAAGCTCGCGGTCATCATGATCGGCACGAACAACACCGGCGGGCACTCCGCCGAGCAGATCGCGGGCGGCGTGAAGACCATCGTCGAGACGCTCCAGAAGGCGAAGCCGGACATGAAGATCCTGGTGCTCGGCGTGTTCCCGCGGGCCGGCGGGATCGGGAAGGACGACACCGTCGCCCCTAAGGAGAAGCTCAACCCGAAGATCAAGGCGATCAACGACATCATCGCGAAGCTCGCGGACGACAAGAAGGTCTTCTACAAGGACATCGGCGAGAAGTTCCTGAACAAGGACGGCGGTCTGGAGCGGAAGGTCATGCCCGACCTGCTGCACCTGAGCGCGGACGGGTACAAGATCTGGGCCGACGCGATCAAGGACGACATCGCCAAGCTGGTGAAGTGACACTTGTCGCAGAGGTGAGCGGCGCGGCATGAGCCTCTTCGGTGGTGAAAGCCCACCGCCGGGCTTATGCCGCGCCGCTCGCGGCGTTAGGAGAAAACGAGTCCGCGGAGGCGGGTTGGGGTGCCTCTTTGGGAAGCTTTTGAAGCTCACCCGATTTCGAGTCGAAGAGCCACTGACCGGTCTTGGTGTCGAGACAGAACTTGTGCTCGACGGGCGTCTGGATGACCCGCTGCACGAACAGTCGGGCCTTTTTGCCCGGCTCCATGAGCTTGTCTGCACCGATGAAG